>NZ_CP018906.1:1800000-2095860 GCF_000785105.2 Lentilactobacillus curieae
TAAGGCATTGAATGTTCCGTTTGGAATTGTTGACCTGTCATTAGCGCCAACGCCTGCAGAGGGGGACTCTGTTGCTGAAATATTAGAAGAAATTGGGTTGCAAAGCGTAGGAGCACCTGGAACGACAGCTGCTTTAGCAATGTTAAATGATGCGGTTAAAAAAGGTGGAGTGATGGCCTGTGAACGTGTAGGCGGATTATCTGGTGCATTTATCCCTGTTTCTGAGGATGCCGGGATGATTAGAGCTGTTCAGGCTAGCAATCTCAATATCGAAAAGCTTGAGGCAATGACGGCCGTTTGCTCAGTGGGATTAGATATGATTGCTATTCCGGGAGATACAAGTGCGGAAACCATAAGTGGAATGATTGCAGATGAAGCGGCAATTGGGGTTATTAATAATAAAACAACTGCTGTGAGAGTTATTCCTGCTGTTGGCCAATCTGTTGGTGGCAACGTTGAATTTGGCGGTATATTTGGATCTGCTCCTGTAATGCCAGTTAATCAGAATAGTCCTGAAAAGATGATCAAACGGGGTGGGCATATTCCGGCACCAATTCATTCATTTAAGAACTAAATATAAAAGGGCGTTAAAAAAGCCACGATAATTTCTTAATTGAAATTGTCGTGGCTTTTTTAATTATTCAGATACGTTTTTTGACTTTGTCAGCTTGCTTGTTGTTTTTGAACAAGCTGATTTGTAACTTGACTTATTTTGAGAGTAACCAGCGAGTGGACTCTTTACTACATTCTTTGGGGTATCATCATATAAATTCATATTGATCGCTCCTTCACATTTTCGATAATCTGATTTTTACACATGGTACCGCTAGTTGGCAAAAAATATGCCTATGCATTTTTTAGGGATAAATTTAGTTAAATAGTCAATTTTGACTTATATTTAATTCAAGTTTGTGCTCATGGATAATTAATTTGTGAGTTTAGTTCATTTTAAGATTGACGTAAGCATAAATATCCCATATAATAATTAACGTTGATTTGTCACAGTAGCTCAGCTGGATAGAGCAACGGTCTTCTAAACCGTAGGTCGAGAGTTCGAATCTCTCCTGTGACATAAAACGTACGACGTGTTCTTTTAATTAAGATCATAAAAGTAAAAAAGCACTGATATCACTTGCATTGAGTGGTGTTGGTGCTTTTTTTGTATCCACAGATTTTGGATTGAATAATCAACGAAGCTACTATACCGTATAAATTTGCAAGTTTTTGAGCTTTTCGGGGGCAATATTTGTAGAATAAGTTGCGATTTTATTAAGATAGTTTAGTTTTGCTTAAAAGGAGGCCGTTTTTAGAGTAAATATTTGGTTTTAAGCCAAATTAACCAGATAATAGAATTGTGCACAAAGGTTGCACATCTTTTAGGAGGTGGAAGTTGTGGGATTCGTTGTATTTATTGTACTTATATTTATTGTTTGTGGATTAATTCAATTATATATGGATACTTCAACATCCATGAAAGAAAGCGGCAAGCACCTTGCAAAAAAAGACTAATTTCGGGGGAAAACCAATCGTACTCGGCGATTGGTTTTTTATTTTGGAGATTTATTGTATACTGTTCAGGCGGTGTGATTGAGCACCGTAAATCTTTTGTTGACTGTAACGAGAATATTTTGTATACTATTCTCGTTGTAATTGTGGCTTCCACAGCTACAACCGCACGATTTGAGCTTCTAAGTCCTACGGGCGCTTAATTTCGGCGAGTCTAAGCAAAAATACAAGGAGGTGCACAAGATGTACGCAGTTATTACTACAGGCGGTAAGCAATACAAAGTAACCGAAGGCGAAGCAATTTACGTTGAAAAATTAGACGCAAACGAAGGCGACAAGGTTACATTCGACCAAGTTGTTATGGTCGGTGGCGATTCAGCCAAATTTGGTACTCCATTAGTTGATGGAGCATCAGTTGAAGGTACTGTTGAAAAACAGGGTCGCGAAAAGAAGGTTACTATCTTCCGTTACAAGCCAAAGAAGGGCTCACGTTCTAAGAAGGGTCATCGTCAACCATACACTAAGGTTGTTATTGATTCTATCAAGGCCTAACTTAAATTGAGGTGGCTAAATGATTAAAGCATCAATTGATCACTTTAAAAACCATGTAAGTGGTTTTAAACTTACTGGTCATGCTGACGCAGGGGAGTATGGGCAGGATATTGTTTGTTCAGCCGTTTCGGTTTTGAGCATAACAACTGTTAATGGACTCCAGGAAGTCGCTGGTATTGACTTGGAAGTTGATAGTGACGATGATAACGGTGGTTATTTGTCAGTCTCGATTCCAGTTTTAAGTGATGCCCAGAAATCAATTAAAGCTGACGCAATTTTAGATACTTTCGAAAATGGAATGAAAGACATTGCAGAGAGTTATTCTAAATACATTAATTTGAAAATTAACTAATTTATATTATGGAGGTGAATCCTATGTTGAAAATGAATCTACAATTCTTCTCTCACCATAAAGGTGGTGGATCAACTGCTAACGGTCGTAACTCTGCTGGACGTCGTTTAGGTGCAAAAGCTGCTGACGGTTCAACAGTTACAAGTGGTTCAATCCTTTTCCGTCAACGTGGTACTCACATTTACCCAGGTAACAATGTTAAGCGTGGTAACGATGACACATTGTTTGCATTGGTAGATGGTGTTGTTCGCTTTGAACGTAAAGGCCGCGATAAGCGCCAAGTTTCAGTTTATCCTCTTGAGGAAGCTGCTGCTAAATAAGAATTATTAATTGGGCCCTTACAGGGTCCTTTTTTTATGCCAATCTTGAAAAGTTGGCTATTTAACCCCAAAGTATTATATAATTAACTATGTTATAAAAATCGAGGAGGACGTTAAAATGGCAATTTCAACTGCTGATTTTAAAAACGGATTGACCATCGAAGTTGATGGCGCAATCTGGAGAATTATTAGTTTCCAACATGTTAAGCCTGGTAAAGGTGGCGCATTTGTTCGTTCAAAGTTAAAGAATCTTAGAACTGGTGCTGTTCAAGAAAAGACATTTAGAGCTGGTGCCAAGATGGAACAAGCACAAATCGATACCCGTAAGATGCAATATCTTTACGCTGATGGTGAAGACCACGTGTTCATGGACTTGGATACTTACGATCAAATCAGCATCCCTGGCGACCAAATTACAGACGAACTTAAGTACCTACAAGAAAACATGGAAGTTAACGTTATTCAATTTGGTACAGAGACACTTGGTGTTGAATTACCAAACACTGTAACCCTTGAAGTTGCCGAAACAGAACCAGGAATCAAAGGTGATACTGCTTCTGGTGGTTCAAAACCTGCAACGATGACTACTGGGTTAACTCTTCAAGTACCATTCTTTGTTAACCAAGGCGACAAATTGGTTATCAATACTCAAGATGGCACATACATTTCTAGAGGTTAATTTCTGAACTGAAACGGAGGCTATACAATGGCTGATGAAACCAACATTATTTTGCAAAGTGATGATCCTGAATTAGGTAACATCGAGATTGCACCTAATGTTCTTGAAATTATTGCTGGAGTTGCAACAACTGAGGTTGAAGGTGTTAACCGGATGCGCAGTTCAATTGCAACTAGCTTAAACGAATTGATTGGGCGTAAAAAGGAACATGGTAAGGGTGTTAAGCTTACTTACAATTCTGACCATGAATTAGTGGTTGATATTGACGTCTTTTTGAACTATGGAGTTTCTGTGCCTAAAGTTGCATTAGAAATTCAAAGCCAAGTCGAACAACAACTGTACTTCATGACTGAACTAGAAGTCTCAGAAGTAAATGTTCATGTACAGGGAGTAGTTCCTGAAAAAACTGAAAGTTCAGTTGATCCTAACAATCCGTTTGCTAATGATGACACAGAAAATGGTGAAGAAAGTGGAAATTAATCGTCACAAAATTCGGGAAATTGCGTTTCAAACGTTATTTGCCATGAATACCAACGCTAAGACTGATGTGAAGGACTTCTATGTCGTAATTACTGATGGTAAGTACGGAGAAGATGTGCCTGAATATTTGACTACGCTAGTTTCTGGGGTTGTTGAGCACAAAGAAGAATTGGATGCTTTAATCGAGAAAAACTTAACAAGCGGTTGGTCTATTACCAGAATTGCTAAGACTGATTTAATCATCATCGAAGTTGCTTTGTTTGAAATGAAATATGTAGATGACGTTCCGGCCAAAGTTGCAATCAACGAGGCCATTGAATTAGCTAAGAAATTCAGTGATGATCGATCAAGAAAATTTGTTAACGGGATTTTGTCACACGCCCACGAAGAACTGGTAAAATAGATTTACACACATGTAAATCTATTTTTTTGTACATAAAATTACTTGAGGAGTGGTTAATTTTGGCAACACTGATTGATGGTAAAGCTTTAGCAAAGAAAGTAAATGCCCAAACGGCAGAACGAGTTGCAAAGTTGAAAGCAGAGCATAATATTGTTCCTGGGCTGGTAGTAGTAATTGTTGGTGATGATCAAGCTAGTCAAAGATACGTTAGAAATAAACATAGAACAGCTCAAAAATTAGGTATTAATTCGTCAATTAAACAGTTGCCAAATAGCGTTTCTCAAGATGAATTATTAGAATTGATCAACGAATATAATGCGGATAGTTCGATTAATGGGATCTTAGTTCAAGATCCTCTACCCGACCAAATTGATGAAAAATTAGTTACTAGAACCATTTTGCCAGAAAAGGATGTTGATGGTTTTCATCCAGAAAACGTTGGTAAGCTGTTTTTAGCAGATACAACAGATTATCCAGTATCTTGTACTCCAAAGGGAATCATGACCATGTTTACAGAATATGGCATCGATTTAATGGGTAAAGATGCCGTCATGATTGGTAGAAGTTCAATTGTTGGGAAACCAATGGCTTCATTAATGTTGAATGAGGGTGCAAGCGTGACGGTAGTCCACCGGCATACTAAAGATGTGAAATTTTACACTAAAAACGCTGACGTAATTGTATCGGCAACAGGGCAATTGCATACACTTACCGCATCTGACATTAAGGAAGGTGCAGTGGTGATTGATGTTGGTCAAAATATGAATGAAGAAGGGCACCTTGTTGGTGATGTTGATTTTGATGAAGTTGAGAAAAAAGCATCATATATCACCCCTGTGCCTGGTGGTGTTGGTCCGATGACAATCGCCACTTTGATGCAACAAACAGTAGATTTGACTGAATGGAGTCTTATGAGTGAATAACGAGTATTTAACGGTATCCGCACTAACTCAATATATCAAGAAAAAATTTGACTATGATCCGTACCTATCTAAAGTGTACTTGACCGGTGAAATTTCAAATTTTCGATTACGCAAAAATGCTCACCAGTACTTTAGTTTGAAGGATGACAACGCAAAAATTAGTGCTATTATGTTCAAGTCTGCATTTAATAAGTTAAAGTTTACTCCCGAAGAAGGAATGAAGGTTCTGGTAGTTGGTCATATTTCAGTATATGAACCAACTGGGAGCTATCAAATTTATATCGAGCGAATGGAACCTGATGGTGTTGGTCAACTGTACCAAGCCTATGAGCAATTAAAGAAACGACTATCTGCCGAAGGATTGTTTACCAAAACCAAACGACCCTTAGTCAAGTTTCCAAAAAGAATTGCGGTGGTAACTTCACCTAGTGGGGCGGTCATCAGAGATATCATCACAACAGCCAGGCGGCGTTACCCGATAGCCCAAATTGTGTTGTTTCCAGCGTTAGTTCAAGGAACCGAAGCTAGTAACGACATAGTTAGACAGATCAACCGTGCTAATGAAATGGGTGATTTTGATACGCTAATCATCGGGCGTGGTGGTGGTTCAATTGAAGACTTGTGGCCATTTAATGAAGAAAATGTAGCTAGGGCTATCTCAACGAGTGAAATCCCAGTGATATCTTCCGTTGGCCACGAAACCGACACAACAATTGCCGATTTAGTTGCCGATGTGCGCGCTGCCACCCCAACGGCTGCAGCGGAATTGGCGGTGCCAAAGTTAGAACAGGTAATGTTGGATATCCGTAACAATCAAAACCGATTGATGAATGCAGTCTTCCAATTGATCAAACAAGCTAAGTTGAGGTTGCAAAAGTTAGAAGAATCAACGGTGTTTAAGTCGCCTCAAAGAATTTACGAGACTTACACGCAGCGAGTTGATTTACTAACCCAGCGACTAATAGCAAACAATAATCAAAATCTGAACCATCACCAAAGTGAATTTTCTGCGGTTGATAATCGATTAAAATTAGTTGCCCCAATTACTAAGATTGAAAGATACCAGCAATTAGCTGCTACTTATCAGATGCGCTTAGTCCAAGCACAAAAGCTTAAGTTAGGTGATAGTAGGAAACAATTTCAGCTGGCAGTTTCCTCGCTTGATCACTTAAGCCCACTTAAAATATTGGCAAGGGGTTACTCATATACAACCGATGCTGATGATCAATTAATTAGTAAAGTTGATTTAATTAATCAAGGTGATAATCTAACGGTTCATTTGAGTGATGGGTCAGTTGTCGCAACGGTAAACGAGATTATAAAAGATAAGCGAGAGGAATAAGATGGCAGATAACAAAACTTTTGAAGAAAAAATGCAAGAATTGGAGACCATCGTTTCCGAGCTGGAACAAGGTAACGTTCCACTGGAGGAATCCATGACTAAGTTCAAGGATGGCATGAAACTCAGTGAAGAGTTATCCAAAACACTAAGTAGTGCTGAAAAAACGATGGCTAAAATTGTTGACGATAGCGGAAAAGAATCTGAGTTTGAAAACCTAGGAGATAGTGCAACTAACAATGGCCAAGATTAAGCAATTTGAACAAGAATGGATTCCCAAAATCGACCACCTTCTAGATTCACAAATGAATTATGATGTGAGTCAACCCGAATTATTGGCCGCAATGAAGTATTCTGTTGACGCCGGAGGTAAGAGATTTAGACCGCTTTTAGGAATTGCTACAGTACTCACAGTTAATAAGCAAGTTGGTGCGGTACAGCTTAAGGCACTGAGCGCAATTGAACTGCTACACACGTATTCGCTGATTCATGATGATTTACCAGCGATGGATGATGATCCTATCAGACGGGGAAAGCCTTCAAACCATATTAAATTTGGCGACGCATTAGCAACGTTAGCCGGCGATGGGTTACAGGCACTTGCCTTTCAATGGGTAGTCGATAATCAACTCCCTAGTACCGTTAAAAGTGAACTAGCCTTAAAGTTAGCAATTGCGGCTGGGCCGGCGGGAATGGTTGCTGGTCAAGCAGATGATGTTTTGAACGAAAATCATGAACTATCGTACGATGCGTTAAAGAAATTGCATCGTAATAAGACTGGGGCGTTAATCCACTATGCAGTTGAGTCAGGCTTAATTGTTGGTGGGGTCAATGAAGCCGATAGAAAACCATTTTTAGAGTTTGCAGATGCGTTTGGTTTGGCATTCCAAATTTATGACGATATTTTGGATGTCATTAGCAACGAGAGAGAATTAGGCAAACCAGTTCATCAAGACAGCGGTAAAAATACTTACCCTAATTTATTTGGTCTAAGTAAATCAAAGGAAATTTTAGCAATTACCGTATCTAAAGCTATGGATGCGTTAGATTTGATTTCTGATGAGCAGGGGTTTGATACTAAGCTATTAAAAGAATTTTGTGGCTATTTTAAGATTGAGGAAATTGAGTAATGGAAAAACAACGCGTTGATATTTTACTAGTTGAACAGGGATTATTTGATACCAGGGAAAAAGCTAAACGGGCCGTGATGGCAGGAGAGATTCTTGGTAATAACGAAGAACGTTTAGATAAGCCAGGAGTGAAAATCCCAGTTGATACTGAATTGCACATTAAAGGCAAGCCAATGCCATACGTAAGTCGTGGTGGTTTAAAATTGGAAAAAGCCTTGAAGGTATTTGGTGTTAGCGTTCAGGACAAGGTGGTTCTGGACATTGGGAGTTCTACTGGCGGTTTTACCGATGTAATGCTTCAGAATGGAGCTAAATTAAGTTATGCCCTGGATGTTGGTAGTAATCAGTTAGTTTGGAAATTACGCCAGGATCCCCGTGTGGTGGTAATGGAACATACAAACTTCCGTTACAGCAAACTAGCTGATTTTACAGATGGCCAACCCGAATTCTCATCAATTGATGTTTCATTCATTTCATTAAAACTTATTTTGCCAACCTTAAAGGAAATAATTATTCCTAATGGCCAAGTGGTCGCACTGATTAAGCCACAATTTGAAGCCGGCAAGTCTAAAGTTGGGAAACACGGAATTGTTCGTGACCCAGCAGTGCATAAAGAGGTTTTGAATTCCGCGTTAAAATTTGCGGTCGAAAGCGGCTACGAAGTTGAAAATCTTGATTTTTCGCCAATTAAAGGTGGTTCTGGGAATATCGAATTTCTAGTTTTGCTCAAGTCGGTTGATGAACCAAGAATTTTACCGAATGTATCGATTGAAAAAGTTATTGAAAACGCTTATTCTGAGTTAAAGAAGGACTAGACCCAGGAGGTTATTATGAGAAAAAAGGAAAGACAAAGAATCATTCGCAGGCTGTTATCAACCAATGATTTAGAAACTCAAGAAGATTTTGTAAAGATACTGTCTAATCAAAATATCTGGGTTACCCAGGCAACGATTTCTCGTGATATTAAAGAAATGCAGTTAGTTAAGGTGCCATCCCCAAATGGTGGATATCGCTATAGCCTACCGACTCAGAAGAATGTTGATACAGAAAAAAAGTTAGTTCAATCGATTCAAGACTCGTTTGTGTCTATTGATACGCAAGACAAGCTAGTATTTATGAAGGTTTTGCCAGGTAGTGGACCAATCATTTCTAGTTTGTTGTACCAACTGAAGAACGATGACGTATTTGGTACGCTTGGTGATGATAATACTGTACTGGTCATCTGTGTTTCAGATTCTGCCGCAGAAGCATTTAAAAACCGTGTTAACGAAATGCTTAAGGGTATCTAGTAAGAAGGATGATCTATGCTATTAGAATTATCGATAACTGACTTTGCAATAATTGAGCACTTAGATGTGGACTTTCAATCAGGGATGACGGTTTTAACCGGAGAAACTGGTGCTGGAAAGTCCATTATTATTGATGCAGTTTCATTGTTGGCAGGCTCCCGAGGTTCAAAAGATTTTATCCGAACTGGGGCCAAAAAGGCGATTATTTCTGGTAATTTTGTACTTGATGAAAGAAACCCTACATATGGTGTTTTGGATGAACTTGAAATTGAACATGATGATGGCAGTGTGGTAATTGAACGTGAGCTATTTGAAAACGGTCGCAATAGTTGTCGGGTTAATGGCAGGATGGTCAATATTTCCACACTACGCAGAATTGGCGAGACCATCGTGGATATTCAAGGCCAAAACGATCATCAAGAGTTAATGAATCCGGATCGGCATATTTTCTTGTTGGATGAATTTGGCGAAGACAAGTTAACTAACCTGCTTGAAAAGTATCATGCTGAGTACTCGACTTATTTGAAGCTTAAAGCGATAAATGATAAGAAAAACCAAAATGAAAAAGAGTGGGCGCAGCGACTAGACATGTTGAAATTTCAAATCAACGAAATCGATGCTGCCAACTTGGTTGCCGGTGAAGAGGAAGATTTGGTTGCTCAACGAGATAGATTGAACAACTTTCAACGAATTCATGATGCGTTAGTGACAAGCTACGAGAGTCTTAACAGTGATGAAAGTAGTGCCCTTGATGGGGTTGGAACCGCTATGAGTTCTATGCAGTCTGTAGAAGACCTTGATCCAGATTTTAAACAAATTTCTGAAGATGTTTCTGGAGCATTTTATTCATTGCAAGATGCGGTTAGTTTGTTGTCAGACCAAATTAGTAATCTCGAGTTTAATCAGGATACTTTAGATGAGGTTGAGCAACGACTGAATCTCATCAGCCAGTTAGAAAAGAAGTACGGTGATACTGTCAATCAAATCCTTGAGTATCGTGAGAGCATCAGCGATGAACTTGATCAAATGCAGGGGAATGCGGCTGAGGATGACGATTTAGCTGATCGACTAGAAAAATCTAAACAAATGCTAATAAAACTTGCAAAACAAATTTCTGATAAGCGCAAGGTAATTGCTAAAAGTCTTGAGCTTGGAGTTCAAAAACAGCTGGCAGATTTATTTATGGAAAAGGCGGTTTTTGAGGTCAACATTACAGATGCAACTTCACTGACAAGAACAGGGATGGATAACGTGGAATTCTTTATCCAAACCAATCCGGGTGAAAAGATGTTGCCATTGGTTAAATCCGCTTCAGGCGGTGAGTTATCGCGAATTATGCTAGCTTTGAAGACGATATTTGCCAAAGCAGCAGGAGTTACTTCAATTATCTTTGATGAAGTAGATACTGGGGTATCAGGCCGGGTTGCACAAGCAATTGCCAATAAAATCTATACAATTTCAACCAAGTCTCAAGTTTTATGTATTACGCATTTACCACAGGTCGCCGCAATGAGTGACCAACACTACTTTATTTCTAAGCAAACATCTGAAAATCGGACGATGACTCACTTACAAGAACTAAGTTCTAAAGATCGGATTGGAGAATTATCGAGGATGCTCGCGGGAACCGAAGTTACTAAAATCACTACTGAGCATGCTGATGAGCTCCTTAAGCTGGCAAGTCACGAACGAGATGTAATTCGTAAAGAATTGAAGAAAAAATAAGACGATATTCGGATTGCAATTGAGCAATTGAATATCGTCTTTATTATGAATTGTATGCGTAGTTAGTTGAATCTTTGGATTGATTGTAGTTCGCCTAGGTAAAAGATTTTGGTTAAATTACCTGTCATATCCTTGATTAGGAGTCTGTCGTCGGAAAGTTTGGTTAATGAACCGGAAATACTGATGGTTTCGCTATTGAAAGCGACAGTTACGCGAAAGTTTTGGCAAATAGCTTGATCAGCGAAGTATTGGAGCTGACGCATGGGCATCTGGCCTAGATTTCTGTGATTAGGAAGAATTTTCAAAAATCTTTGATAGTTTTGTTTAACTGTGTTGGTGATTTCGGTTAGATAGGATTGTCTGTTTTGCATTTTAATCACTCCGAACGTTTGTTTGTGTCTTAATTATACGAACAAGCGTTCTAAATTGCAACCCTAATTCTCACTTTATTTTTCGCCCTTGCCAAAAGTGACAAATTGCGTGATAATTATGGGTATTATTAAAAAAGGTGAAGGGATCTTTCAATGACTAAAAGAGGAATGTTAATCGTGCTGTCTGGACCATCTGGTGTTGGTAAGGGGACTGTTCGTAAAGCATTATTTAATGAACCTGACGTTGATTTTGAGTATTCAACTTCAATGACAACCAGAAAACCACGCGATGGTGAAAAAGACGGTGTGGATTATTTCTTTGTTTCAAAGGAACAATTTGAAGATAATATCCAAAATGGGGAGATGCTAGAGTACGCCAAGTACGTTGACAATTACTACGGCACCCCATTAAAATATGTTAACGAAACTTTGGAATCCGGCAAGGATGTCTTCTTAGAAATTGAAGTCAA
Organism: Lentilactobacillus curieae; assembly: GCF_000785105.2. Lineage (NCBI taxonomy): Bacteria > Bacillati > Bacillota > Bacilli > Lactobacillales > Lactobacillaceae > Lentilactobacillus > Lentilactobacillus curieae. The sequence continues at coordinate 1,811,540 of NZ_CP018906.1, forward strand.
TGGTGCAATGCAGGTTCGAGCTAATTGTCCCGACGCTGTCTTTGTATTTTTAACCCCACCAGATTTAATGGAATTGAAGCACCGTTTGATTGGTCGTGGAACTGACAAAATGGAAGTTATCGACAAACGAATCAAAACAGCAGCTTCTGAAATAAGAATGATGCGTAACTATGATTACGCTGTGTTAAACGACGAAGTTTCTCAAGCAGTCGATAGAATTAAATCAATTATTCGCAGTGAGAGACTTAAAGTTACTCGTGTGATGCCAGACTATGAATCCATGTTAGGAGATTTTTAATATGTTACTTTACCCATCTGTTGATAAATTATTAGAAAAAATTGATTCTCGTTACTCATTGATTGCATTAGCAAGCAAGCGAGCTCATGAACTTGATGCCGGTGCAAAGCCATTGCTTAATGAATACAAATCACAAAAATCTGTTGGTAAGGCGCTTGAAGAAATTGAAGCAGGATTACTAAAGATCGACGAAAATAATAAAGATTTTGACTAAAGTGCTGTAAACCGGGAATTTAAAAGTTCTCGGTTTATTTTATTTGTTAGACCTTTGGTACAATTAAACTGATAATAAATTTGGTGGTGAGACTAGTGTTTTCAAATAAACAAGTAACTTTAATCGTTACTGGAAGCATTGCAGTATACAAATCACTGACTTTGGTCAGAGAATTAATTAAAAATAACAATCGGGTCAGGGTGGTGATGACCACAGCAGCAACAAAATTTGTCACTCCGCTTGCTTTTCAGACATTAAGTAAGCAGCGGGTAATCGTTGACGAATTTCAGGATTACGATGTCGATAAAGTTCTTCACATCGACATTGCAGATAGCACTGATTTGACCATTGTTGCTCCTGCGAGTGCCAACATCATTGGCAAACTTGCTAATGGAATCGGTGACGATGCCGCTAGCACAGTTTTATTGGCCAATCACGCACCGCTTTTTGTGGTGCCAACCATGAACACTAATATGCTGGAAAATCCGGCAAACGCAAGAAATTTGCGTACGTTGGCTGCTGATGGTATTCACGTAATGGATTCGGCAACCGGCTTTTTGGCAGAGGGCTATTCTGGAAAAGGTAGAATGCCGGAACCCACTGAAATTTTGCAATGGGTTTCTAACACCATCGACCAATCACAAGTCCTTAAGGGCAGAAAAATTATTGTTACTGCCGGGGGAACTCGAGAACCAATTGACCCGGTTCGTTACATTACTAATCATTCTTCAGGAAAAATGGGGTTTGCAATTGCTAAGGCTGCTGCCGATGCAGGTGCAGAAGTTACATTGATTGCTGCAAACACTAGCCTCCCCCATTTCGATGGAGTGTCAGTTATTTCAGTAGTGACTGCCCGTGAAATGGCTGCTGAGGTTACAAAACGTTTTGCGGAGGCAGACGGTTTAATTATGTCAGCAGCGATTGCTGACTTTAGACCTGAAACCGTTGCTGACCATAAAATTAAAAAGGTTGCTGATGAAGACAAAATGACCTTAACGATGGTTAAAAACCCCGATATCGTCAAAAGTATCGGTAAAGTCAAACGAGCTGATCAATTCGTAGTTGGGTTTGCTGCAGAAACAAATGATTTAATGGCAAACGCGAATAAAAAAATTACATCTAAAAACCTTGACTTGATTGTTGCTAATGACGTTGGCAACAAAAAGATCGGTTTTAATTCTGACCAGAATCAGGTAACGCTTATTTGGCCAAATGGCGAAACTAAGAAAACTAGTGTTGAAACTAAATCAAAGGTTGCTGAAGAGTTAATCAAAATTATTGCAGAATTTAAATAATTGGAGGGACCAGTTTGCAAGTTGCGAAGGTTATTGTTGATGTTCCTAGTCGACAAACAAATATTCCATTTTCATATTTAATCCCCGATAACCTTAGCGATTCAGTGACCGTGGGAATGAGAGTCCAGGTTCCGTTTGGTAGACGAAAAATTACTGGATTTGTTGTCGAGCTATCTGATCATTCAGATTTTGACGGTAAGCTAAAGCCAATTGAGGCACTGATTGATTTGACACCGGTTATTAATCCGGAATTAATGGATTTGGCAGTCAAAATGAGTCAAACGACCTATTCATTTTTAATCAGTTGTTTACAAACGATGCTCCCCGGTGGAATGCGGACATCCTTTGCCAAGCGAATCACTGCAAAAAGTGAGCAAGTTGTTAAAGAAAATGATTGGCTGTTCCAAGGAAAATCTTCGGTTGAAATTAATCCGTCAACGACAGCAGAGAGCACCACTAAAAAGTTGCTTGATTTAAATAAAAGTGACGAAATAGTGGTGGATTACGTATTAAAACGTAATTCCAGTGCAATCGAAGTTTTGGGTATCAAGGCAACAATGACACCTGAACAGTTAGACAAGCAGCGTGGCCTGATTCGGGCCAACGCTACAAGTCAGCATAAATTACTCAATGTATTGAGTGAACAGAATAACGCAAAACTCTTACAATCGGATTTAGTTAAATCTGGAATTTCAGCATCTGCAATTAAGTCGGCCATTGATAAGGGCTGGGCTAAGCAAATCAAGATTCATCAAAATCGAAATCCATTTATGCAACCCGTTAAGCAAACTTCTGCATTAAAGTTAAACGTTGCTCAACAAAATGCAGTTGATAAGGTTAGTTTATCCATTGATGAAAGGGATGCTACGCGGTTCTTATTGGAGGGAGTTACCGGATCAGGTAAGACGGAAGTCTATCTGCAATCAATGGCACATGCTCTTGAACAAGGACGAACTGCATTAATGTTAGTTCCCGAAATCACCTTGACCCCGCAAATCGTTAACCGAATTCGTTCTCGCTTTGGTGACCAAGTGGCAATGTTACATAGTGCGATGTCCAATGGCGAGCGGTTTGATGAATGGCAACGAATTAATCGGGGTAAGGCGAAGGTTGTAGTTGGTGTTCGTTCGGCGATTTTTGCCCCGATTAAAAATCTTGGGGTAATTATTGTGGACGAAGAGCATGATTCGAGCTACAAGCAAAGCGATAATCCACGATATCAGACCAGAGAAGTAGCGAAATTTCGGGCGGACTATAATCACTGCCCAGTTGTGTTCGGTAGTGCCACGCCTTCGCTTGAATCGCGGGCGAGAGCACAAAAAGGGGTATATCAATTATTGAGTCTACCTAAGCGAATAAATGACCAAGTGTTACCCAAGGTAGATGTGGTTGATATGCGACAGGAACTAAAGAACTCTGGGTCATTATTATCTGCACCGCTTCAAGAAAAAATTACTGAGAAGCTGTCTCGACACGAACAAATTATCTTAATGCTAAATCGCCGTGGGTATGCTTCGTTTTTGATGTGTCGAGATTGTGGCTACGTTCCTCAATGTCCTAATTGTGATATCTCGTTAACGGTTCACAAAAATAGTCATTCACTGCAATGCCATTACTGCGGCCATCAAGAGCCAATTCCCACTGAATGCCCTATGTGCCACAGCAAACGAATTCGTAACTTTGGTTATGGCAGTGAACAACTGGAAGAACAGGTTAAGGAGTTATTTCCCGATGCAAGAACGTTACGAATGGATGTTGACACTACCAGAAAAAAGGGATCACACGAACGAATTATTGATGCCTTCGCAAATCACGAAGCTGATATCCTGCTAGGAACTCAGATGATTGCTAAGGGACTTGATTTTCCAGATGTCACCTTGGTAGGAGTATTGAACTCAGATTCTGCCTTACAGTTTCCTGATTTTCGTTCAAGTGAACGAACTTTTGAACTGCTGACACAAGTGGCTGGGAGAGCTGGAAGAGCCGATAAGGTTGGAGAAGTTGTGATTCAGACTTATAACCCTAATCATTATGCAATCAAGTTTGCAAAAACTCAGGACTACGAAGGCTTCTACCAAAAGGAAATGGGAATTCGTAGACTTGGAAAGTACCCACCGTTTTACTACACGATTAAAATAACGGGTAATTCGAAAAACGAAAACACGGTGATGACCAGAATGGTAGCCCTGACTAGCTACTTAAAAGAGCACCTTTCCTCAAAAGCAATAGTGTTGGGACCAACCCCCAAAATGATTACGCGGGTCAATAACCAATACTATTATCAGATCATCATTAAGTACCGATTTGAAGATCAACTTCAATCGGCATTAAATAGAATTTTAAATGATTCACAAAAATTAAAGGACGTTCAGTTATCAATTGATAACGAACCTCTCGATTTTATGTAGGAGGAACTAATTTGACATCAATAGTATTTATGGGAACACCCCATTTTTCAGTACCAATTTTAAAGGGCTTGGTGACAAACGGTTATGACGTTAAGTATGCTGTGACCCAACCAGACCGTCCCGTTGGTAGAAAACATGTTTTGAAAAAGACGCCGGTCCGGGAGGCGGCCGAAGAACTTTCAATCCCAGTCTTGGCTCCTGCAAAGCTTTCTGGCAGCGACGAAATGTCAACAATAATTGAAACCAATCCGGATTTAATTATTACTGCAGCTTATGGTCAGTTCTTACCAACTAAGTTATTGGCCGCAGCAAAGGTTGCGGCGGTCAATGTGCACGGTTCGCTGTTACCCAAGTATCGTGGCGGCGCCCCGGTTCAATATTCAATTATGAATGGTGATAAACAAACTGGAATTACCATTTTGTACATGGTCAAAAAAATGGATGCTGGGGATATTTTATCGCAAAAGGCAATCGATATTGAAAACGACGATGACACTGAGACTATGTTCGCTAAACTTAGCATTGTCGGAAGAGACTTGCTTTTGGATACGTTGCCTAAAGTAATTAGTGGAGAAATCAAACCAATTCCTCAAGTTGAAGAAGAAGTGGTGTTTAGCCCTAACATTAAACCTGAAGAAGAGGTGCTTGATTTTTCCAAGAGCGCATTCCTGGTTGATGCAAAGGTTCGGGCACTGCGACCTGATCCCGTAGCATATACAGAACTTAACGGCAAACGCACTAAAATTTGGCGGTCTAAAGTTGTTGATGCGACTACAGAACTGGCACCAGGAACAGTGGTGTTGAAGAGCAAACATGAATTACAACTTGCTGCTGGGGATGGTACAGTAATTTCAATTATTGAACTTCAACCCGCAGGTAAACCAAAGCAAAAGATAACTGACTACTTAAACGGTGCTGGACAAAGCATCAAGGAAGGCCAAAAGGTGATTGACTAGATGAAGACTGTATCAAATAATCCACGTGAGTTAGCAATGCAAACGTTGGTACTCACGGCAAAGGGAGCATATTCAAACCTCCAGATCAATTCAGTACTGGAAAAGACAACTATGGGGGTAGAGGACAGGGCACTTTACACCAACATAGTTTATGGAGTATTGCAACACATGCTGACCTTTGAATACCAACTAGCACCATTTTTAAAAAACGCTGACGAGACCGAAGACTGGGTTAAAGAGCTTTTGTATACAGCAATTTATCAATTAGAGTATCTTGATCGGGTGCCTAAACGGGCAATATTTGACGAAACTATCAAGATTGCTAAAAAAAATGGTCACGACGGAATTCGGCGAATGGTAACTGGAATTCTTCATTCCATTGACCGTAAAGGTTTGGCAGACCCTAAAAAAATCAAAAATCGGTCTGAAAGACTCTCAATTGAAACCAGTGTGCCAGTGTGGATCGTTAAGATTTTAACTGAACAACTTGAAGGTCCGAAAGCTGAGTCAATTTTACGTTCGATCAATCATCCAGCTAAACAGTCCGTTAGGATCAATCAAGCCTCTGGGATGTCTAAAGAAGAAATCGTATCAAAATTAGAATCGGAAGGCTTTGAAGTTTTCGACAGTGAAGTTGCAGCTAATGGTCTTGTCTTGCAGAAAAAGCTGGCAATCAATAGCGAGTTGTTTGCTGATGGGACAATTACAATTCAGGATGAAAGTGCTATGCTACCGGTAGAATCAATGTCAATTGCTGGTGATGATCAAGTACTTGATGCATGTAGTGCCCCTGGTGGCAAGACTACGCAAATTGCCGAAGAGTTAACAACGGGGATGGTAACTGCCCTAGATATCCATGATAAAAAGTTACGCGTTGTTCGGAGAAATGCCGAAAGAATGAACTTAGCCGATAAGGTGACAACTGTGCCCCTTGATGCTAGGAAAGTCGATGAAAAGTTTGCTGACGAACAGTTTGCCGAGATTTTAGTTGATGCCCCTTGCTCAGGATTAGGCCTGATCAGAAGAAAACCAGAGATTAGGTATTCAAAAACTTTGGCGGACTCAGAAAAGTTGAGTGGCATCCAAAAGCAAATTTTGGATGCAGTTGCTCCCAAGGTCAAAGTTGGTGGAACAATCACTTACAGTACTTGCACAATTTTGAATCAAGAAAATCAGGATGTTGTTTCTGAGTTTTTAGACGCCCATCCTAACTTTTCCCTAGAAACAGTTTCCACACAACTTGACTTATCTGCTAATATTAAAGACAAATTATTAAAAATATATCCTGATGACTATAATTCAGACGGATTTTTCGTAAGTACTTTACGAAGAGATAAATAACGGAGTTGATTTAATTGAAAATCGCCTATAATTCGTCAATCGGTAAGGTCCGCGAGAAGAACGAGGACGCGGTTGGAACATTTAAAAATAAACAAAATGTGATTTTAGCACTGATTTCAGATGGGATTGGTGGTAATAAAGCGGGAGAAGTGGCTTCTCAGCTAGTTGTTTCTAATTTAGGAAATAGCTTTGAGAAAACTGACTTTAACTCGATTGAAGAATCACAAAAATGGTTGGACTTGAAGCTGAGTGAGGTCAATGATGCGATTTTAGTAGAGTCTAATTCAGATACTCACCTAAAAGGAATGGGGACTACCTTTGTTGCGGCCTTGATTTCAGGCATTGATGGATTTATTGCTAACATTGGTGATAGTCGGGGATACCTCTTTTCCAACAATCAACTCCAGCAAGTCTCAGAAGATCATTCATACGTTAATGAATTAATAAAATCAGGCGATTTAACCCCAGCTGAAGCTAGAAACAATCCATATAAAAATATCATTACCAAAAGTTTGGGGATCAATGACGCTTCAACAGCTGATTACATGGCATTTAAACTTAAAAATCAGGATCAAATTTTGTTATGCAGTGATGGGTTGACCAATATGGTTGAGGACTGTGACATTGCCAACGTGTTGGCTGAACAGATATCAGTTAAAGAGAAGTGTGAAAAATTAATCTCAATGGCTAATGAAAATGGTGGTTTGGACAACATATCCGTGTTAGTCATGAGTTATGAATCGGAAGGTGATTCCGATGAATAAGGGTTACGTCTTAAATGGTCGTTACGAAATCATTGCTCGTTTGGGTGAAGGTGGAATGGCTGACGTTTACTTGGCCAAAGACTTAATTTTAAATCGGCAAGTTGCGGTTAAACTGCTGCGATTAGATTTTAGGGATAACCCGCGGGCAAAGGAACGCTTTCAAAATGAGGCACTTGCTGTTACCCAACTAAACAATCCGCATATTGTTGGAGTTTATGATGTTGACGAAGTCGATGGAATGCAGTACATCGTCATGGAAAACGTTGAGGGTGAGGATTTAAAAGATTACATTCGCGATCATTCGCCTATTCCTTATCCGACAGTTGTCGACATTATGGAACAGATTTGTAGTGCTGTTGGTGAGGCACATAGACACAATATAATTCACCGTGACTTAAAGCCGCAAAACATTCTGGTTAACAATAATGGTTACGTTAAGATTACTGATTTTGGTATTTCTCGGGCGGCTACTGAAGACACTATGACCCAGACTCGCTCAATAATTGGTTCGATTCATTATTTATCTCCTGAGCAAATAAAGGGCATGGTAGCCACTAAGCAGTCTGATGTGTACTCCCTTGGAATCATTCTTTATGAAATGCTTACAGGGAAAGTTCCGTTTGATGGAGAAACCGCCGTTTCAATTGCAATGAAACATTCTCAGGAGTCAATTCCGTTTGTAAAGGATACTAATCCGAGAATTCCCCAACCACTTGAAAATGCAGTTTTAAAGGCCACTGCCAAGAATCCCACTGATCGATACTTAACCGTGGATGACCTTGCAGATGACTTAAAAACGTCGTTGTCTGTCAACAGATTAACAGAACCTCGTTTTGTTCCTAGTGAAGACAATAGTGAGACAGATGGTAAAACTAGGGTGATGCCATTCTCGCCGTTGGCCGATACTAATTTAGCCAAAGCTAACGAAGACAAACAAGAGGAATCTGAACCTGAGGAACACCAGCGAGAAGAAAAGCCACGAAGAAAGCATCACAAGCGTCGCTGGATAATTTTGGGAATTGTTTTGTTACTTCTGATTGGATTAGGAACACTAATTGCGACAGCTAATGGTAGTACCCATGTCCCTCAAGTGTCTGGATTGACTGAAACTGATGCAAAAGAGAAAATTACCGATGCTAAGCTCAAGGTTGGTAAGGTTCGGTACAAAAACAGTTATTCAGTAGACAAAAATCGGGTAATTAGTTCTGATCCCGATGAAGGCCAAAAAGTGGATAAGCAGTCTAAAGTTGACTTGGTGATTAGTTCTGGAATCAGAATGGTTCGTTTGGATAATTATGTTGGCCAGTCATTTAATTCGGTATCGGCTAAGCTGAAAAATGAAGGATTTAAAATCAAGCGTAGAAACGCTCCTTCTAGCACTTTTGGACCAGGCAAAATTTTGCAACAAGGATTTAAGGCTGGGACCAGTGCAGATCCTAATAAAAAGACTTTGTCGTTCGTGGTCTCAACAGGGATTAAAGAGATTACCCTGAAAGATTTAACAGGGATGACTAAGGAACAAGTTGTCGATTACTCGAATACGGCTGAAATCAATCCAACCTTTGAGTACGCCTATTCAAATGACACCCCCAAAGGAAAGGTCATCCGTCAAGCTCCAGTTGCTGGTGAGAGAATTCAGCAAGGTGGTAGTTTAATGGTCTACATCTCTCGTGGGAAGAAGACTTCTAACGAAATTAAAAGCTTTAATGTTCGGGTAACGATTCCATATCACGAGAACCCATCCTCAGTCACGGATCAGAGTGATAGTAGTAATAGTTCAGAGACAAGTTCTACATTAGGAACAGCTCCCGTAACTAACAGCTCATCCTTGGAGGAAAGCTCATCAGATGACTCTCAGGAAAATGTAATTTTAATTTACCTAAAAGATCATGATCACGACTACACGCATGTTTATAAACAGATGGTGATTCAGCGTGATACGACTGTCCTATTACCGTTCAAGTTGACTAAAGATGAAATTGGTAAATACAAAATTGTTCGTGATGGCAAGACGATTCTTAGAGATAACAACATCACTTACGAAATGCATTAGCGGAAGTTAATGCAAAATCTAATCACTTCTCTTATAATAAAAGGGAAGTGATTTTTTATTGAGGTGGTTAATTGACAAAGGGTAAAATTTATCAATCATTAAGTGGGTTCTACGATATTTTGTCCTCTGAGGATGGAAAGATTTATCGAACTAGAGCCCGTGGAAATTTCAGAAAGCGTGGGCTTACTCCAATTGTTGGGGATGAGGTTGAGTTTGAGGATGGATATATCCTCAGCTTACTTCCCAGAACTAATTCATTGGTACGTCCCCCGATTGCTAACATTGATCAGGCAATCGTTACTACTGCTACAACGCAACCGGAATTTTCGAGTAACCTTTTAGATCGGCAATTGTTAGCGCTTGAGGTTGCAGGAATTGATTCTGTAATTTACTTTACAAAGACCGATTTGCTTCCTGACGGTGAAATTGAAAAATTCGAGCGGGTTGCCGACGGATACCGAAAGATTGGTTATGAAGTTATTCTGCCGAAACAGGCGTTTTCAGCTGATTCACTATCAGAGGTATCAAGACTACTTGCGGGCAAAGAAAACGTCATTATGGGGCAAACAGGGGCGGGTAAGTCTACGTTGCTGAACCACATTACTCCTGAGCTACAATTAGAAACGGGCGAGATATCAGCGGCATTGAATCGTGGTAAGCACACAACCAGAAAAGTGGCGTTACTGAAAGTAGGCGACGGCTTAGTTGCAGATACACCAGGATTTTCGTCATATGATCCCATCCAGTTGGATGCGCGTGATTTGGGTAAATATTTCCCCGAGTTTAAGCGGGCGTCGGTAAAATGTCGGTTTAGGGGATGCGTCCACGTTAATGAGCCTGACTGCGAAGTAAAAAGTGAGGTAGAGTCTGGTGAAATAATGCACAGTCGCTACGACAATTACTTGCAGATATACACTGAAATTAAAAATCGCAAACCAAATTATAAAACAAAGTGAGGAAACATTATTATGATCAAAGTTGCACCTTCAATCTTAGCTGCAGATTACTTAAATCTTCAAAGAGACATTGAAACTGTTGAAAAGGGTGGCGCAGAGTACCTTCACATCGATATTATGGATGGGGCTTTTGTTCCTGCAATTTCATACGGCCCGGGCTGGGTAAAACAAATCAGACCAATTTCAAAGATGGTTTTGGACGTTCATCTTATGGTGCAAAATCCAGAACGTTACGTTGATGAATTTGCGGATGCTGGTGCTGACATTATCGGAGTTCAGGTTGAAGCAACCCAGCACATTCACAGAGTATTGCAAATGATTAATAACAAGGGTGTTGGCGCTGAAGTTGTCATTAATCCCGGTACTCCCGTTTCCGCAATTGAACCAGTGCTTCACATGGTCAAACAAGTGTTAGTTATGACTGTTAACCCCGGCTTTGGAGGCCAAAAGTTTCTTCCAGAAACAGTTGATAAGATTGCTGAATTGGATGCAATTAAAAAAGCTAAGGGTTACGATTTTGACATTGAAATTGATGGTGGGGTAAACAACGAGACAGTTGTTGAAGCTGCTAAAGCGGGTGCAACTGTTGCAGTTGCTGGTTCATATGTATTCGGTGCAGATGATCCCGTTGCTAAAGTAAACGCAATCAAGGAAGCTACAAAATGAAAAGAATAAATCTGTTGGTCGGCGGTCCCACAGATTTATGGCCAGATGAATTGGTTAATGGTCAAGTTCCTGGCAGCTTTATTGGGATCGACCGTGGAAACCTGCATTTGATTAATATGGGAATTGATCCAATCGTTGCGATTGGAGATTTTGATTCACTTCAGAAATCCGAGTTTGACCTAGTTAAAGACCATGTTAATGATATTCGCCAATCAATTCCGGAAAAAGACGATACAGATACCCAATTGGGCGTAAAAGTTGCCTTAGAAGAACAAAACGCGGATGAATTAGTGATTTATGGAGCAACTGGAGGCAGACTGGACCATTTTTTAGCCAACCTGTGGATGGTTCTTGAACCTCGGTTTAAGCAATTTGCTCCAAAAATTAAAATGGTTGATCGTCAAAATATAATTACTTTCTTTCTTCCTGGGAAATATTCAATTGTTAAGGAAGATTCCAAAAAGTACTTAGCCTTTGTATGTCTAACGCCGATGAATTCTTTGAGTTTATATGATGAAAAGTACCAACTAAAGGATCGTAAAATCAATCAGCCTACTTCGTGGGCAAGCAATGAATTCATGGGTAAAGAAGCCTCATTTGAGTTCGATAGTGGGGTTATGTGCGTCATTCAGAGTGCTGATTTAAAGAAATAGTGTTAGAATCGTGGAATGCCTGTTGTAGGTAAATCACGATTTTTTTATTTTTGGGTACAAAAAAACACCACTAGCAAGTTGCTAGTGGTGTTAAAATGTTATCAGGATGCTCGGTTTAAACTAAACGCGAGTAACTTTACCTGATTTAAGAGTTCTTGCAGAAACCCAAACTTTCTTAGGCTTGCCATCAACTAAGATGCGAACTTTTTGCAAATTTGGCTTCCAGCTACGACGGCTAGAATTCAAAGCGTGTGAACGCTTGTTACCAAAGTGAGTACGTTTACCACTGAAAAAATCTTTTGCCATGGTTAACAAATCCCCTTTCTCATCGGTTTAATATTTACATTCTGTTTTGTTCCACCTTAGTAATTTATCATAGTTACCCTGACATTGCAATACTTTTCTTTCAAGTGAATTTACTTGACAGTTAATTATTATAGATTGGCGGTTTACTTTGGTTTTTTGCTTGATTGTGGTAACATTAACTATCGTTAATGGTAGTTACACATTATTTTTCAAGGAGGCTGTAACTAATGGCCGTAAAGATTAAGACAAAATTTGGAACAGTTGATATTGATAACGATGTTATTGCCAACGTTGTTGGTGGTACTGCAACTGATAACTATGGAGTTGTCGGAATGGCAAGTCGCAATCAATTTCGAGATAACGTCAACGACATTCTCAAAAAAGAAAACTTTTTTAAGGGTGTTGAGGTTAAACAAGTTGATAATCAAATTACCGTAGATGTTTATATCGTGGTAAGTTATGGTACCAAAATTTCTGAAGTTTCTAAAAGTGTTCAATCTAAGGTCAAGTATAACTTACAACATATGCTTGGCGTTACTGCAAATTCGGTCAACGTAATCGTTCAAGGGGTTCAAATTACAAACTAACGATCGATTTTGCTTAGGGAGGAAAAATAATTGAAAGTCACCAAAATAACCAATACCGAATTTACGGCAATGGTTTTAGCCGCATCAAATAAATTAAATAAAAATGCGGAATTCATTAACTCTTTAAACGTGTTTCCAGTTCCCGATGGTGATACTGGTACAAATATGAATTTGTCACTTAAAAGTGGCTATAAATACGTTAATGAAGAAGTTAGTACCAGTGTTTCCAATTTAGCTAAAGCTCTGGCAAAGGGGTTGCTAATGGGGGCACGAGGAAATTCTGGCGTAATTCTTTCACAGATTTTTAGAGGGTTTTCAAAGTCCACTGAGGGTAAGAACGAGTTAAGTGCACAGGATTTAGCTGATGGGTTTGTTGCTGCTACGGAAACTGCTTATAAGGCCGTTATGAAACCAACTGAAGGTACGGTACTGACAGTTGTTCGTTTGGCCGCTCAAGCAGGAAAAAAAGTTGCGGCAACTACTGATGATGTTGTTGCAGTTATGGATGCAATTTATGAAAATGCCAAAACTGCTCTTGCCAAAACACCTGATTTATTGCCAGTTTTAAAACAAGTTGGCGTAGTTGATTCTGGTGGTCAAGGACTCACATTCGTATTAGAAGCATTTGATGATGCTCTGAACGGTCGTACAGACGAAGATGATGGTGCATATCAACCAAACACTTCTGAAATGGATGAAATGATTGATGCTGCTCATCATCAAAGCGTTCAAAGTCAAATTGACCCCGATGATATCGTGTACGGTTACTGTACTGAAATCATGGTTAGAATTGGCCGTGGTAAAGAAGTTGATCAAAAGTTCGATTACCAAAAGTTCTATGATTACTTGGCAGAACTTGGAGATTCACTACTCGTTGTTAACGATGATGAAATAGTTAAGGTCCATGTTCACACGGAGCACCCAGGAAAAGTTATGGCCTGGGGGCAAGAATTTGGTGATTTAGCAAAGGTTAAAGTTGATAACATGCGGATGCAACAAGAAACCATCATTGCTAATGATCAACCAAGTGACAAATCGACAGATACTGAGAAAGTTCCTGATACTGCTGTAATTTCAATTGCAAGTGGTGCTGGACTATCTGAATTGTTCAAAAGTTTAGGAGTTACAAATATTCTTAATGGCGGGCAAACAATGAACCCAAGTACTGAGGACATTGTTAAAGCTATTGCAGCTACTAAGGCTAAAAAAGCAATTGTTCTTCCAAACAACAAGAATATCTTCCTTGCTGCTGAACAGGCAGCCGAAGTTGCTGAGATTCCGGTTGAAATCGTTCATAGTAAGACAATTTCCCAAGGAATCACTTCAATGCTTGGTTTTAATCCAGATGCAACTCTGGAGGATAACCAAAAGGAAATGGAAGACAACTTGGATACTGTTGTTTCTGGACAAGTAACCAATGCAATTCGTGATACAGAAATTGACAATGTTAAGATTAAAAAAGGTCAATTCATGGGAATCATTGATGGAGACATTGATTTAGTCAATGATGACCTTTTGACTACGGCTGTTGAAATGACCAAGAAAATGTTGGATGAAGATAGCGAGGCAATTACCATTATTTGGGGTGAAGGTGCAGATGAAGCCTTAGCCCAAAAGGTAGCTGACGAAATTGGAAACATCGACGAAGACCTAGAAGTTGAAGTCCATGAGGGAGACCAACCGGTTTACCCATTCTTAATTTCCGTTGAATAGTATTTACTAAGTTTGGCGTTTGCCAAACTTTTTATTTTGAATGAAAGTGGGTGAGTGATGTGGAACTGAATGATCCAGTTACCGTTTTGAGTGGAGTTGGTGAAAAAAAGAGCGTTACACTTAATAAGTTAGGAATTAACACAGTTAATGATTTATTGACCTACTTTCCTTGGCGTTACGATGATTTATCGGTGAAGGATCCTCAAACTACTGAAAGTGGGCAGAAAGTTACTATCAGAGGGGTAGTTGCAACTGAGCCAACAGTGAATTTTTTTGGCAGAAAGAAAAGTCGGCTTAGATTTTTATTGAAGGTTGACGGACAAACCTATCCAGTAACTTTTTTCAATCAGCCATGGTTAAAAAAACAATTGGAACTTAATCATGAGGTTTCAGTTTATGGAACGTTTGATGCCGCGAGACAGCAGATTAATGGCATGAAGTTAATTAAGCAAGAGCTAGGTTCGAGTTTTGATTCAATTTATCCAGCGACAAAAGAAGTTAAGCAAAATACAATCAAAAAATTAGTGAAAACGGCGTTTGATGAATACGAGTCAGTCATTCCTGAGGTATTACCTGAATCTTTAATTCAAAAATACAGGTTAGAATCATTCCATGATATGATCAAGAACGTTCATTTTCCCAAATCACCTAAGGATGCAGATAAGGCATTTAGAACGGCTAAGTTTATGGAATTTTTCTTTTTTTCGATGAGAATTCAGCAACTTAAAAAAATGCACCGACAAGAAAACGATGCCAGTGTGGTCCAGTACGATGACCAATTATTGACTAAATTTAGCCAGAAACTACCCTTTTCACTCACTGACTCACAGCAAAAAGTAACCGACGAAATCCTTAAAGATTTAAATAGTCCATACCCAATGAACCGTCTGCTACAAGGAGATGTTGGTAGCGGGAAAACAGTCGTGGCAGCAATCTCCATGTTTGCAACTGTAACAAGTGGTAAACAAGCGGTAATTATGGCGCCGACAGAAATTTTGGCTGAGCAACACGCTGAAAATCTAGCAAATATGTTCAGTGATTTCGATGTGAATATTGCACTACTTACTGGAGCAACTAGTGCCCAGGCTCGAAGGGCAATGTTGCCAAATATTGAGAATGGTGAAATAAATATAATCGTGGGGACTCACGCACTTTTTCAAGACTCAGTACATTATCATGATTTAGGACTAGCAGTTATTGACGAACAACACCGGTTTGGCGTTAATCAACGACAAGCGATGCGCGAAAAAGGCGAGGGTACTAATGTTTTAGCAATGACGGCGACGCCAATTCCAAGAACGTTAGCAATTACTATGTATGGGGACATGGACGTATCAATCATCAATCAGATGCCAAATGGTCGCAAACCAGTCAAAACTACATGGATTTCTGCCACTAAGACTAAAAGTGCCTTAGCGTTCTTAAAGAAGCAATTATTGGCGGGAAAACAAGCTTACGTTGTTACCCCTTTGATTGAAGAGTCTGAAGCTGTTGATATGAAAAACGCTGTGGCTATTTATGAAAGGTTTCAAGCGATTTTCGAACCTGAATTTAAGGTTGGATTGTTGCATGGACGAATGACTAACGATGAAAAAAACACCGCAATGACCGACTTTGCAAGTAACAAATTCTCTGTTTTAGTTGCGACAACGGTGATTGAAGTTGGGGTTGATGTTAAGAATGCAAATGTGATGCTGATTTTTGATGCTGATCACTTTGGTCTCTCACAATTACACCAACTTCGGGGACGGGTTGGCCGTTCCAGCGAACAGGCATACTGTGTTTTAATTGCCGACCCAAAAACTGAGAATGGTAGAAAACGAATGGAAATTGTTGCTGAAAGTTCGGATGGTTTTTATTTGTCACAAAAAGATTTGGAGTTGCGGGGTCAAGGTGATATAACTGGTAAGCAACAATCTGGTGTGCCAGACTTTAAAGTTGCCGATCCTGTTGAGGATTTAAACATTCTGAACGTTGCCAATCAAGAAGCTCAGAGAATTACTTCCGAAAGTGATTGGAAAAGAAAACCAGAAAATGTACAATTAGCTAAGTATTTAAAAATGAATCAACATATTTTTACCGATTGAAAGGATTAATAAAAATGAGAATTGCAATTGATGCTATGGGTGGAGACCACGCTCCTAAGGAAATTATCGAAGGAGTGGAGTTAAGCCGTGATGAAAATCCAGATGTCATCTATGACTTATTTGGGTTAACTGATGAAATCAAAAAGTATCTTAAAAATGATCAAAACATTGAAATTACACAAGCTGATGAAGTTATCGAGATGGGTGAAGAGCCAGTTAGAGCTATCCGAAAGAAAAAGCAATCAAGCTTGGTGTTAGCTGCACAATCCGTTAAAGATGGTAAAAACGATGCATTCTTCTCCGCTGGAAATACTGGAGCAATTCTTGCTGCCGGTTTGTTTGTGGTTGGAAGAATTAAGGAAATTGACCGCCCGGCATTAACCACTACCTTACCTATAGTGACTCCCAAAGAGGGCATGTCTGATAAGTTTGTAATGCTTGATGTTGGTGCGAATGCTGATTCTAAAGCTCTAAACTTGTACCAATTTGCTTTTATGGGTAAGTATTACGCAACCAATGTGTTGAAAATTGACAACCCAAGAATTGGTCTACTAAACAACGGAACAGAAGCCGATAAGGGTGACATGTTGCACAAAGAAGTTCACGAATTACTGGCCGCCAATAAGGATATTAACTTTATTGGGAACGTTGAAGCTAGGGAGTTATTGAACGGTGCAGCAGATGTGGTTGTTACTGATGGCTTTACAGGAAACGCAGCTCTTAAAGGAATCGAAGGAACTGCCTTGAGTACACTTAACTTGATTAAGAGTAGCATCATGGATGGTGGCATGAAGTCTAAGATGGGTGCCTTAATGTTAAAGGATGTATTTAAGTCAATTGCCAGCAAGATGGATTATTCAAAATATGGCGGTGCAATGTTCCTTGGACTAAAAGCTCCAGTGATCAAAGCTCACGGTGCAAGTAAACAGGAAACCGTTAAAAATACCCTTGCCCAAATTAAGACCATCATTGATTCAAAGATGATTACTGAAATGGTTGACTATGTTGATAGTCATAAAGCCGAATTGGATGCCATTAAAGAGAGTGTAAAAAAAGGTTAATTATTTGCTATAATAGCTGAAGTACTTAAATTAAAAATAAATGGGTGTTTTAAATGACTAAAGAAGAAGCTTTTAACAAAATCGCCGACATGGTTGCTGATCAATTTAATATTGATCGTTCAAAAATTACGGGTGATTTAAACTTTAAGAACGACTTAGATGCCGATTCAATTGATTTCGTTGAATTTGTCTTGGATTTAGAGGATGTATTTAACTCGGAGATTTCAGATGAAGACGCTGAGAAACTTAACACCATTAATGAAGCCGTTGACTTTGTTATGAAAAATCAATAGGTTGCTAATTTAGCGACAGAAACTAATTAATTCCCGAGTAGATTAGTTTCACTTTTTTGTTTTAAATATTTTTGGAGGAAATAAATGATAAAAGGCTTAGACGAAATGCTTAATCGTGATTTTAACATTACGATTAACAACACTGATCTTTTAGACGAGGCGTTTACGCAAGCGTCTTACGTTAACGAACATAAAGATCAAAACCTGAAATTTTATGAACGAATTGAATTTCTAGGAGACGCGGTTTTACAATTAGTTGTCTCGGAGTACATTTTCAAGCGTTATGAAAGATTGCCACAAGGTCGACTAACTAGATTAAGGGCTGCCATGGTTAACGAAAAAAGTTTCAGTACTTTTGCCAGGGAATGTCACTTTAATGAGTACATTCGGCTCGGAAAAGGTGAGGAACGCGCTAACGCTAGAAATCGAGACTCACTACTTTGTGATATCTTTGAGTCTTTTGTTGGGGCTCTTTATCTTGATCAAGGTAAAGCTGCGGTTGAGAAGTTTTGTCACCAAGTGATTTTTCCAAAATTAGATTCGGGAATGTTTGATGAATTCTTCGACCATAAGACTGAGCTACAAGAAGTTGCCCAGGAAGATGGTCCTGTAGACATCGATTATGATCTAGTTGAGGAATTTGGCCCTGCCAATGACAGAATGTTTAGGGTCAAGGTGTCTATCGAAGATAAGGAGTTTGGAATCGGCGAAGGCCATTCTAAAAAGGAAGCTGAACAAAAGGCAGCTCAGCAAGCTCTAAAGCATTTTGACACCACCAACATGAATTTACTTTAGATAGGGGATTTGATGTTTCCGTGCAACTGAAATCGATTGAAATCGTGGGGTTCAAGTCCTTCGCGGAAAAAACTAAAATAGATTTTCCTGATGGAATGACGGGAATAGTAGGCCCAAACGGAAGCGGTAAGAGTAATATTGCTGAGTCAATTAGGTGGGTGCTAGGTGAACAATCAGCTAAAACTCTACGGGGGTCAAAAATGTTTGATGTGATTTTTTCAGGTTCTGCGAACCGAAAATCACAAAGTATGGCGGCAGTTACCTTGACTTTAGATAATAGTGACGGGTATGTTAAAACTCCGTTTTCGGAGATTAAAGTTGCTAGGAAGCTGTTTAGAAATGGCGATAGTGCTTATTTCATTAATGAAAAAGAGTGTCGGCTAAAGGATATTGTTAATATGTTTATGGACTCTGGCATTGGCCAGGGTTCTTTGTCGATTATTTCCCAAGGAAATGTTGAAGCAATTTTTAATAGCAAACCTGAGGATCGGCGGTCAATTGTTGAAAACGTTGCGGGTGTCTATAAATATAAGCAACAGAAATTGTCTGCTCAACATGAGTTAGATACCACCAGTGAGAACCTTGATCGTGTTAACGACATTATCCACGAGTTACAACAACGTATGAACCCACTTGAAGAACAGTCAAGTTTGGCAAAAGATTATTTAGACCAGAAAAAACAACTTGATGCATTGGAAAAGTCTAAGCTAATGATTGATGCCAATCGTTTGGAGACTGAAATCGAAGGACTAAAGGCGAAAGCAAAAAATCTGGATGATGCCAAAAACAATCTTACTGAACAGTTACGGGGACAAACCCAACATAAGATTGATCTTCAAGCACGGTTGGAAAGTAACAACAGTGAAGCTGAAAAGTTACAGAATCGTTTGCTTGAACTATCAAAACAAATTGAACGGCTAAAAAGTGAACAACAGCTTTCTAGTCAGAAACAAAATTTTAATAGTGAAAATATAAAGCGGATTTCTGACCAAATTGAAGCCGCCGAGGCTGAAAAACAGAGCCAAAGTCAAAAATTTGAACAGCTGGTTGTTGACCAAAATGATATTAAACAACAATTGTTGTCATCCCAATCGAAGATTGACGATTTGAATGCAAAACTTCCAAATAAAAGTTCAGACGAACTTGATAAGGAAATTCAGGCCACTAGAGACAAGTACGTTGAATTACTACAGTCCAAGACTGAGTTGAAAAATCGAATCAATTTGCAGACTAGGGACAGTCAACAGCTTGATGAACAATTAAAATCACAATCCACCAGAATAAGTGATTTATCCAAGCAAATTGACGAACGTCAATCGGCAATAAACAAGGATCAACAGGCACTAAATGAATTGAAAGTTCAGTTGGACGAACGGACTGAACAATTGAAAGTCTTAGGCACCAGTTATCAAGAAGTCAAAGAACAGACGGATCGGGCAAATCAATCGTGGTTAGCAGCATTGAGAGTTGCAGAGGAAGCAAAGGCTAAATTGCAATCTCTTAAAAATCTTCACGATTCTTATCGAGGCTTCTATTTTGGTGTATCTAATTTATTAAAACATCGGGACGATTTTGAAGGTATCTACGGTACAGTTTCAGAATTTGTTAAAATTGATACTGAGTATATAAAGGCAATCGATGTTGCAATGGGAGGCCAGTCCCAAAACGTGATTGTTGAAAATAACTCAGTTGCATCTAAAGCAATTCATTTTTTAACAAAGAACCGACTGGGTCGGGTAACTTTACTACCTTTAGATACGATTAAGGGTAGGTACATAGCTGACGCGACACTTAATAAAGTAAAACAAGCAGATGGTTTTATTGGTGTTGCTAGCGATTTGATTGCTGTCGATAATAAATTTCTGCAAGTAATTAAATTCATTTTAGGAACCACCATCGTTGCGAGAGACTTAGATTCAGCTATCAAAATAAGTGCCATGATCAGTCACCGAAACCGGGTGGTCACATTGGATGGTCAAGTAGTTAATCCTGGTGGCTCACTTACTGGTGGGGCATCTAAGAAAACTAGTCAAAGTGTTTTGGTTCAGCAAACTGAATTAGAAGAACTTGAGAAGACCGTTGCCCAAATGAATCAGAAATTAGAGTCTAAAGAAAAAGAATTAGCAGATCTAAAGGCAAGAAACGCCGAGCAGCTCGATCAAGGCAACAAATTGAAGGACGCGCAACAGTCTTTAAAGCAAAAATTTGATATTAAAAGTGAGCTGATTGACCAGAGTCAAGAGAGTCTAGATCATCTGACCAGACAGTTAAAGACGCTTAAGCTCGCATATAACAATGCAATTAAGGGAAATGTGAGTGATGAAGCTAATGGGTTATCAGACCAGCTTGTCGAGATAGAGAATTCTTTAGCTTCAGCAGAAACTAAAGTGGCTGATTTAACTGAAGAGTTAAAAAATGCTAAGGCAGCTGAAGCTTCATTTAGAACCGAACAACAAAGTTTGCACGAACAGCAAGTTGTTTTGCAACAAAGACAAAAACAGATCAACAAGGAAGTTAGCCTAGTTAAAGATAGCCTGAATGAGTCGAAAAATCAGATTATTGAGTACACTAAGCAACAAGCTAAATTAAAATCTGAGTCTGCAAACCAAGTTTCAAAGGCTGATTTGGTCAAACAATTAAGCCAGTCGCAGTTAGAAGAGCAGCAGGCAAACACAGACTTAGAGAAGTTAAAGGCGCAGATTGCTGACAGCAACCAAGCACTTGCGAGTTTGAATGATGATATTGCTGAAAATCAGATTAATTTAACAAATGTTAATAATGAAATTAAGGCAAATTCTGATAGAAACAGCCAAGATACACAAAGACTTGAAAAGTTGAAAGCTGATTTACTTGATAAATATGGTGTTGAAACCCAGTCAATTGAGGACTTTAATAATCAAGAAATAAATATTTCGGAGTTGATTAGTCGGATTAAGATGCTGCAAAGGGGAATTGCTGAGATAGGTCCAGTTAACGTTTCTGCAATTCAGGAATTTAACGACGTATCTGAACGTTATAAATTTTTGAATGAACAACGTGATGATTTAGTTGCCGCAGAAAATAAGCTTCAAAGAACCATGAAGTCGATGGATGATACAATTTCAACTAAATTTGCAGAGTCCTTTGCAGAAATTTCAAAGAACTTTTCAAAGGTCTTTGTTGATATGTTTGGTGGTGGTGAAGCCAAATTAGTTTTGGTTGATCCAGATGACATGCTGAATACAGGAATTGAAATTATGGTTCAGCCACCTGGAAAGACTTATAGAAATTTGAGTTTACTTTCCGGTGGTGAAAAGGCATTAACAGCAATCACTTTGTTATTTGCCGTTATCAAGGTTCGGCCAGTTCCTTTCTGTATTTTGGATGAGGCTGAGGCAGCCCTTGATCCTTTTAATGCTGATCGATTTGCTCAGTATTTAAAACGCTATGGCTCCGATACCCAATTCATTGTAATTACCCACCGAAAGGAAACGATGATTTATGCAGATCAGCTGTATGGAGTCACTATGCAGGAATCTGGTGTTTCTAAGGTAGTTACGGTTAACTTAGATAATGTTCAGGAAGAGGTACAATAATGGGACTTTTCGATATATTCAAGAGACGTTCAAAGCAGGCAGATAAGAAAAAAACAGAAGAAAAGAACGAAGAAGAACTGAATCAACAGACCGACTCAGAAAAAAATGAGCAGGCTAATGTTGACCAGGTTGAAGATCAAACTACTAGTGAAAATCGTCAAGAATCTAAAAATGATGAAGATAATGCCGAAGATACAGGTACCGGTAGTGAAACTGATGTTGCTGATAATAAAGATGATGTGGCAACGCTTAAGCCATTGGAACCAGCTAAGCTCGAAGAATCAACTGAGGTTGAGGAACAGGCTGACGAATCTGCTACTGAAGTAAATACTAGCAAAGAGGAAGATGCTCTCCAAACAGCTTCAAAGATGCAGGAGCCAGCTGAAAAGCATGAAGACTTAGTTAGTGAAACATCCACTTCAGACCAACCAGTGTCCGAGGACAAACCAGAAATTGCTGAAGTTTCATCCACCACTGATAACACAAATCCAATAAGCAGCATGGAAACGATTGATTCTGAAACGAGTGAGACTGAATCAAAAGCTTCTTCTGATGATAATGAAGAAAATTTGACTGAGATAGCCACGGAGTCAACAGCATCAGTGGACCAGCAACCTGAAACTGCAGAAGATGTTGAAACTAAGGTTGAAGACAGTGAAAGTGCAGAACCAGCTGATATCGATGAATCTGAACCAGTAACGGAGGCCAAGGAAGAAAAGTATGAGCAGGGGCTTACCAAGAGTCGAACAACGTTTGGGCAGAAACTAAACGCCCTCTTCGCAAACTTTAGAAGTGTTGACGAAGAGTTCTTTGATCGGTTGGAAGACATGTTGATTGAGTCTGATGTTGGTTTTGAAACATCAATGAGAATCACGGATGAATTGCGTGACGAAGTTAAGTTGCAAAATGCTAAAAAGCCTAAGGATGTTCAGAATGTAATTGTTCAAAAGATGATTGAAATTTATGACTCTGAAGGAAATGGTGAGGATAATTCGCTACATCTAGCGGAAACTGGTCCGAGCGTTTTACTATTTGTTGGGGTCAATGGTGTTGGTAAGACCACTACCATTGGTAAACTTGCTAAACGATTTAAAAATGAAGGCAAAAAAGTTCTGTTAGTTGCCGCTGATACATTTAGAGCAGGTGCAATTGAACAGCTAAACGTTTGGGCTCAGCGTGATGGTGTTGATATCGTTAAAAATGAACCTGGGTCTGATCCAGCGGCTGCTGTATTTGACGGAGTAAAAAAAGCTAAGGCAGAAGCCTATGACATTTTATTAGTCGATACTGCTGGAAGACTGCAAAATAAAGTTAACTTAATGAACGAGTTAGCTAAAATGAAAAAGATTTTAACCAGAGAGATACCGGACTCACCTCACGAAGTCCTATTGGTATTGGATGCAACTACTGGTCAGAACGCTATGACACAAGCGAAAACATTTAAAGAAACCACTGATGTTTCTGGAATCGTGTTAACTAAACTAGATGGAACTGCTAAGGGTGGAATCGTCCTTGCCATTAGAAACGAGCTCCATCTGCCGGTTAAACTAGTTGGGTTAGGTGAAAAGGTAACTGATTTGGCAGACTTTGATCCAAATAACTTTGTTTACGGTTTATTCAAGGGATTGTTTAAAGACTGATTTTTAACAATTATTAGGTGAGAATTAGTGACTGTGGTCCTAGTTCCCACTTTTTTATTTTCTGATATTGACTTGCTGAATAAAAATCGGTACTGTAAACTAGTGTGAGACTAGAAAGGAAGCAATTATGGAACTAGAAAAAAATAACTATATAAATTCTTTATTTGAATTTTATCAGCCACTTTTGACTGCTAAACAATCTAGTTACATTGAGCTTTACTACGCTGATGACTATTCCTTAGGTGAGATTGCTGAGGAGTTCAACGTTAGTCGCCAAGCAGTTTACGATAACATCAAGCGATCAGAAAAAATTCTGAACGGTTATGAAGATAAGTTAAAACTATATCAAAACTACATGGACCGAAACTCTAAGCTGGATAAGATTAGAGAATACGTTCAATTGAATTATCCCAATGATACTGGACTAAATGATTTGATTAGTTCATTGGAAACTACTGAAGAAGAATGAGAGTGGTGTAAATTATGGCATTTGAAGGCTTAACAGAGCGTCTTCAAAACGCAATGAAAAAGCTTCGTGGTAAGGGTAAAATTAGCGAAGCCGATTTGAGAGAAACAATGCGGGAAATTCGTTTGGCACTTTTGGAAGCCGACGTTAACTTTACCGTGGTCCGTAACTTTGTAAAGACTGTTCAAGACCGTGCAAAGGGTTCAGAAGTCCTTGAAGGTTTGAACCCATCACAACAAATCATCAAGATTGTTGATGAAGAGCTGACTAAGATGATGGGGGACGAAGCTGTCCCTCTTAATAAAGCTCCAAAAATTCCAACTATTATTATGATGTCTGGGCTTCAAGGTGCAGGTAAAACAACCACTGCCGGTAAGTTAGCATTAAAACTTAAGGATGAAGAAAATGCGCGGCCACTTTTGGTTGCGGATGATGTTTATCGTCCTGCTGCCATTGATCAATTAGAAACTGTCGGTGAGCAGATTGGCGTTCCTGTATTTCAGTTGGGTACGGATGTTGATCCAGTCGAAATTGCTAAACGCGGGGTTGCTAAGGCCATTGAGGACCATAATGATTACGTGATCATCGATACTGCTGGTCGTTTACAGATCGATGAAGCCTTGATGGGTCAGCTTA
The DNA here is from genome assembly GCF_000785105.2 of Lentilactobacillus curieae. Taxonomy (NCBI): domain Bacteria; kingdom Bacillati; phylum Bacillota; class Bacilli; order Lactobacillales; family Lactobacillaceae; genus Lentilactobacillus; species Lentilactobacillus curieae. The sequence goes on from NZ_CP018906.1 coordinate 1,836,303, forward strand.
AAAACATTAAAGCAGAAGTTCAGCCTAATGAAATTTTACTGGTTATTGATTCAATGACTGGTCAAAATGCGGTCAACACTGCTGAAGGTTTTAACGACGCCCTTGACGTTACGGGTGTGGTTCTTACCAAGCTGGATGGTGATACGCGTGGTGGTGCTGCTTTATCTATCAGAGCAGTCACAGATAAGCCAATTAAGTTCGTTGGTCAAGGAGAAAAGATGTCCGACTTGGACGTTTTCTATCCTGACAGAATGGCTTCTAGAATTCTTGGAATGGGAGATATGCTTTCCCTTATCGAGAAGACTCAGAAGGAATATGATGAAAAACAAGCACAAGAACTAACCGAAAAGATTAGAGAAAATAGTTTCGACTTTAATGACTTTTTGGATCAAATTAGTCAAATTCAAAAAATGGGTCCTTTGGAAGACATCATGAAGATGATTCCAGGAATGGCCAATAATCCTGCACTTAAAAATGTCAACATGGATCCAAAGGATATGGAACACATTAAGGCCATTGTTTATTCAATGACTGAGCAAGAACGAGAAGATCCAGATGTGTTGAATCCTTCAAGACGGCGCAGAATCGCTGCTGGTTCTGGTCGACCAATTCAGGAAGTTAACCGCATGATCAAGCAGTTTAACCAAATGAAGAAGATGATGAACCAAGTTTCTAAAGGGAATATGTCTGGTATGGAAAACATGATGAACGCTACCGGTATGGGCGGCGGAGGCATGGGTTCTAAGATGTCTAACCTAGCAATGAAGCAAATGAGTAGAAAGCTCCACAAGAACAAAAAGAAACGTCTTAAAGCCAAGAAGAAACGTAAGAAATAGTCTATTATTTCAACGGTTTAGTGGTGTAAAGAAAAAAACCTTTACAAGCGTTAGAATTGTTGGTATATTATAATACGTTAAAACAATATAGGAGGAATAAGCATGTCTGTTAAAATTCGTTTAAAGCGCATGGGCTCAAAGAAGCGTCCATTCTACCGTATCGTTGTTGCTGACTCACGTAGCCCACGTGATGGTCGTTTCATCGAAAACGTTGGTACTTACAGCCCATTACAACAACCTGCTAAGGTTACTTTGGAAGAAGATTCAATCCTTAACTGGTTAAACAATGGTGCTCAACCATCAGATACTGTTCGTAACATTTTATCTGATGCAGGTATCATGAAGAAGTATCACGAAGCTAAGTACTCAAAAAAGTAAAGTGAGTGATTCTACAACATGGTTAATGTTGATGAGTTAATAAAAACTATTATTGAACCACTTGTTGATGATAGGGAAGAGGTAAGCATTAGTCATCAGGAAACTGATCGGTTTAATGAATACCACTTGCACCTTAGCGATGATGATGTTGGCCGAGTAATTGGTAAACATGGTCACGTAATTCAAACAATCAGAACGCTGGTTTACAGTGTCCCTGTTTCAGGTTCAAAAAAAGTGCGCCTTGTTGTTGATGACGGCAAGGAATAAAAAAGTTCTTATTCGAAACGGTGGTTTTGTTTAAGAGCTTTTTTGTTATCTAACGGTCAAAAATATAGGAGGTTGCTTTGGAATATTATAATGTTGGAAATTTAGTTAATACTCAAGGAATTAAAGGTGAAGTTAGAGTAATTTCAATTACTGATTTCCCTGAGGATAGATTTAAAAAGGGCAATACTTTATTTGTCGATGATGAGAAAACCCATTCAATGACTAAACTGGAAATTGATGGGGTTAGAAAGCAAAAGAACTTCATCATTTTGCATTTTAAAGGTTATGACTCAATTAATGATGTTTTGAAGTTTAAGCCTGGGGTGCTGAAAGTTAGCGAAGATAGTATCCCGGATGACGAATTGGATGAAGGAGAGTACTACTACCACCAAATAATTGGACTCTCTGTAGTTGAGGATGGCAAGCAACTTGGAACAGTGAAGGAAATTCTGTCTCCAGGAGCCAATGATGTTTGGGTAGTCAAAAGAGACCACAAACAAGATTTGTTACTTCCGAAAATCGATTCAGTCATCAAAGGCGTAGATTTAGAGACAGGCATAATCGATGTCGAAGTTCCAGAGGGGTTAGACGATGAAGATTGATGTTTTGAGCTTATTCCCAGAAATGTTCACTGGTCCAATGCACGATTCAATTATTGGGAAGGCAATTGAAAATAAAATTATTGATTTCAACGTAACTGATTTCCGCGATTTCACAACCGATAAGCATAATCACGTTGATGATTACCCATTTGGTGGCGGGGCTGGAATGCTGCTGCAAGCACAACCAATTCTAGATGCGTTTGAGCATACTCAAGCAGAATCAAAGGCAAAAGGGTATCCTGATGGCAAAGTTATCTTAATGGACCCAGCAGGCAAACAATTTACGCAGTCAGATGCGGAAAGCTTGGCAACAAGTGAACATTTAACTTTTATTTGTGGCCACTATGAGGGTTATGATGAACGAATTCGCTCGATTGTGACTGATGAATACTCATTAGGGGATTATGTGCTGACAGGTGGAGAATTACCTGCTATGGTCATGATTGATGCAATTTCTAGATTAATTGACGGTGTGCTTGGTAATAATGAGTCTGCCGTAACTGAATCATTTTCAACTGGATTGCTAGAGGGTCCTCAGTATACGCGACCAGCTGACTTTCGTGGCATGAAAGTCCCGGAAGTTTTGACCAGCGGGAATCATCAAAAGATTTTTGAATGGAATCAAAAAGAGTCATTACGCCGAACTTATTTGCGTCGTCCCGACTTGATTGATCATCAAAAATTAACTGATTTGCAAAAGCGGCTACTAGCTGACGTCAGAATTGAAGAAGAGAAGAACTAGCTGACAAGAAAATTAACTTTACAGATAGCGAATAACTATGATACACTAATTTTTGGCGTAAGCCGTAAAACAACATTCCGCTGTCCGAGAGATAATGAATGCTATTGAAAGGAAGATTTGTTCATGCGACAAAATCAATTGATTGAAAAGCTTAATAATGAACAACTACGTAGCGACATTCCAGAATTCCGTACCGGAGATTCTGTTAAAGTTTACGTTAAGGTTGTTGAAGGTACCCGCGAACGTATCCAATTGTTCGAAGGTGTTGTAATTAAGCGTAAAGGTTCAGGTATCCAAGCTACTTATACTGTTCGTAAGATCAGTAACGGTGTTGGTATCGAACGTATTTTCCCATTACACTCACCACGTGTTGATAAAATCGAAGTAGTTCGTCATGGTCGGGTTCGTCGTGCAAAGCTTTACTACTTGCGTGCATTGCAAGGAAAAGCTGCTCGTATTCCTGCATCACGTCGTGCAAGATAAGCTTTTATCGAAAAAAAGGCCAAATCCATTATTTGGATTTCGGCCTTTTTTATTTATAATTGTTTAATTTTTGTAACCGGAACCAAAGTTGAACTGATAATCTGTTATCATAGTTCTCAGGGAGAAGGTGTGTAAGTTGATTAGTGATAATGATCAAAACTTAGTGTGGTTCATAAAGTACATTAAAAATGAACGCAAATATTCAGATGAAACTGTAGCTGCTTATCAGCGGGATATTTATGAATTTATAGCTTTTTTAAATCAAACTAATCAGGAACAAGCATCCCTGCTACGTGTGGACTCATACGATGTTGAGGCGTACTTAACGAACTTATACGACAAGGGATTCTCGAAGAACTCCGTTGCCCAAAAGATTTCTGCACTGAAGTCGTTTTATAATTACTTGGTTAAAAACGAGGAGATGCCACTAAATCCGTTTGAATACGTCCACCTTAAGACAAACAATAAAAAGCTTCCCAGGTTCTTTTACCAAGAAGAAATGAAAGCTTTGTTTGAGAGTGCAAAAAAGGATGAAAACAATCCGCTCAGAATGCGTAACCTAGCTTTGCTTGAAGTGTTTTACGCAACGGGAATCCGTGTGAGTGAATGTGCTGGGCTTACCCTTGACAGAATTGATATTGCTAATAAGATGATGTTAATCTTTGGGAAGGGCAATAAGCAAAGGTATGTTCCGTTTGGAAATCATACCAAGGATGCACTTAGTGATTATTTGCCCGAAAGGGACATCGTGATGGAAAAATACCATGAGTCCCATCAGTATCTGTTCATTAATCACTATGGTAAGCCACTTAGCGCTCGTGGAATTGAATATATTTTAGATGACATTATCAAAAAGAGCAGTTTAAACTCCGAAATTCATCCCCACATGTTGCGGCATACATTCGCAACGGCGATGTTAAATAACGGGGCTGACATGCGAACTGTCCAAGAACTTCTGGGTCATGCTAGTCTATCTTCAACTCAAATTTATACGCACGTTACAAAGGCTCACTTAATGAGTGATTATAACAAATTCTTCCCTAGATCAAAGAAAAATCAAGAATAGGAGTTTATTTTATGCCAGTAAAATTTGAAGCAACCACAATCTGTGCCGTTCGCCACAATGGCCACCTAGCAATGGCTGGTGACGGTCAAGTTACCATGGGCGAAAAGGTAATAATGAAGGGTACAGCCCACAAAGTTCGCCGAATTTTTGACGGTAAAGTCGTAGTTGGCTTTGCGGGAAGCGTTGCGGACGCATTTAATTTGGAAGAAAGATTCGAATCAAAGTTAGGCCAATATGACGGCGATTTAAAACGTGCTTCAGTCGAATTGGCACAAGATTGGCGAAAAGACCAAGCCCTACAAAAACTAGAAGCACTGTTGATTGTAATGAATGATACGGATCTATTATTGGTATCAGGTTCTGGAGAAGTAATCGAACCAGATGATGATATCTTAGCTATTGGTTCAGGTGGCAACTTTGCATTAGCAGCTGCGACGGCAATGAAACACCATGCAGAAAACATGAGTGCTAAGGATATTGCTGAAGCCGCAATTCACATTGCTGGCTCAATTGACATTTTTACAAACCAAAACGTTATTTCTGAAGAATTGTAGGAGGAACATAATAGTGGACGAATCTCAAATTACCCCTAAACAAATCGTTGAAACCTTAGATCAATACATTATTGGTCAGGGAGAGGCTAAAAAAGCGGTGGCTGTTGCTTTAAGAAATCGTTACCGTAGAATGCAGCTTTCAAAAGATATGCAAGATGAAATTTCACCCAAAAACTTGCTAATGATTGGACCTACCGGTGTTGGTAAGACAGAAATTGCTCGTAGGCTAGCTAAAATTGTTAATGCGCCATTTGTTAAGGTCGAAGCCACCAAGTTTACTGAAGTCGGTTATGTCGGCTCAGATGTAGAATCAATGGTTAGAGACTTAGTCGAAAATGCAGTTAACTTGCAAAAAGTAGAAGCATATAAAAGTGTTAGAACAGACGCTGAAAAGGAGGCTAATAACCAATTAGTTAAGTTGTTAGTTCCTGCCGAGCGGAAAAAGAATAACAAAAATGACATGCAGAATTTAATGAGTATGTTTTCTGCGATGCAAAAGGGAGAAATGCCTACCCCTGATGCCCCTGAAGAAGAGGTCAGTGAGGATATTCGTGAAAAGCGGATGTCGACATCAGAAAAGCTTCGTGCAGGTCTTCTTGAAGATGAACAAGTAAAAATTAAAGTTGATGATTCATCAGCTAACATGGCTGGTCAAAATAGCATGTTGAATCAAATGGGAATTGATCTAAATGATACTCTTTCAGGATTAATGCCCAAAAAACAAATTGAACGGACTGTAAGTGTGAAGGAAGCTAGGGAAATTTTGGCTCACCAAGCTGCAGAGAAGTTGATCAATCAAGCTGACCTATATCACGATGCAATTACAAGAGCTGAAAACACGGGAATTATTTTTATCGATGAAATTGATAAGATTACTGGAGGCAATTCTAATAACTCTGGAGAGGTTTCTCGTGAGGGTGTTCAAAGGGACATTCTTCCAATTGTTGAAGGTTCCCAAATTAATACTAAATATGGTTCTATTAATACGGATCACATCTTGTTTATTGGCTCTGGTGCATTTGCCACCAGCAAGCCATCTGACCTGATTCCCGAACTCCAAGGTCGTTTCCCAATTAGAGTTGAATTGGATGACTTGAGCAAGGAAGACTTCGTTAGAATTCTAACTGAGCCAACTAATGCACTCACTAAGCAATATGTAGCATTGATTGGTACTGATAACATTAAGATTACCTTTACGATTGAGGCAGTTAATAAAATCGCCGAGATTGCATCAGATGTTAACCACAATACGGATAATATTGGTGCAAGAAGACTCCACACGATTCTTGAGAAGCTTCTTGAGGACATTCTTTATGAAGGTCCAGATATGCAAATGGGTGAAATTACCATCACGGAACAATATGTTGATGATAAAGTTGGCAAACTTGCTGGCAACAAGGATCTTTCAAGATATATTCTATAAGAATGAAGGCTAATGATGATTAAACTTAAAAATGACTACTTAACAGTTACAATTAATCCGCTAGGAGCTGAATTAACCAGCGTTAAATCAGCAGATACTGAATATATTTGGACTGCAGACAAACAATATTGGGGTCGCCATGCGCCAGTCTTGTTTCCCATTGTTGGCAGATTAAAGGACAATCAGTATCAATTTGAGGGAAAAACCTACGAAATGACGCAACATGGTTTTGCTCGGGATAATGAATTTACTGTAGAAAATCAAACAGATACTGAAGTTACTCTATCTTTAAGCGATAACCAGGACAGTTTAGCAAAGTATCCTTTCAAATTTAAGTTGACAATTAGTTACGTTTTAACCGATCATGAACTGTCAATTTCTTTAAACGTACTGAATACTGATACTAAAGAAATGATTTTTCAAATCGGTGCCCATCCCGGGTTTAATATTCCATTCAACCCCTATGAGGGTGGCTTTGAAGACTATTCAGTCAAGTTTGCACCCCAGAAGGATTATGTGAAGGTACCCTTAAAACCACCATATAGTGACCCAAATGACACTTCTGTGGTTGATTTAAGGCAACCAATGCAACTAAAACATGACTTATTTGATCAGGATGCCCAAGTGCTTGAATTGAATGGTGAAGAAACGACATTATTACTTAGTAGTAGTGTCAATGAAACTGGAGTTTCAATCCACATCAATAACGCTAAATATGTTGGGGTGTGGTCACCATATCCTAAAGAGGCACCATTTGTCTGTGTGGAACCTTGGTGGGGACTAGCAGATACAGTTGATGCCGATGGCCAACTTGACAATAAGTTTGCGACTAACCGACTAGCACCTAAAGAAGACTTTACAGGAAGTTACTCATTGACTTTCTTTTAATCAAAAAAAATCAAGCGCAAAACACCGCGAAATAGCGAGAATGTTTTGCACTTGATTTTTTAATTGCTATATTATTTATTACTATTTTGATTTTTTCTTATTGGAAAACCAGTAGAACAAGCCAAATGGGACAATGCTTTCCGTTCCGTGGAAAATTCTGGCAACATTACTACGATGCCGATAGATGATAAATCCTGTTAGGATAATTGCTATAATACTGAGCAATACATCGTGGCTAAATATAATCACAACTGTAATCACAAAGAAACCGATGATGCTGGCAAGACTGACAGTGCTGGTGACCAGGATGACAAACAGCCATAGGAACAAAGCAATGAAGAAAAACAGTGGTCGATATGCCAACAACATCCCTGCACTGGTTGCAACAGCCTTTCCTCCCTTGAATTTATCAAAGATTGAAAAGGTATGGCCAATAATTGCCATTAATCCAAATAAAAGCGGTGTGATTCCCGTAATACCAAAGAGCGTTGGCAATAACGTAGCCACTGCACCTTTGGAAATGTCCATGATCATGACGATACTTCCAGCAATCGGTCCTAAAACCCGGTAGGTATTGGTAGTACCGATATTTCCAGACCCGTGACGCCTAATATCGATGTTAAAAAAAATCTTACCGATCCAGACTCCACTTGGAATTGACCCAAGTAAATAAGCTAAAAGTAACAATAAAATAATTTCGTATGTATTATTATCCACCGTAAAACCCCATTAAATGTTAGTTTGTTCATTTCACAAGCAAGGATTATTTTAGCATCTTTCGTGGGTTTAGCCAATAAAATTCGTTTTCAAAGCCGAGCTTTTAAGGTATTATGAAATAGATTGCAAGTAAAGGAGTCAGAATAAATGTCAAAGCAGAGTCAGAATTACGATGATTCCTCCATTCAAATATTAGAGGGGCTGGACGCCGTTCGTAAACGTCCAGGTATGTATATCGGATCAACGGATTCTAGGGGACTTCATCACCTTGTCTATGAAATTGTGGACAATGCAGTAGATGAAGTTTTAGCAGGATTCGGTAAAGAGATAAATGTCATCATTCACAAAGATAATAGTGTTACTGTAGTTGACCATGGTAGAGGTATGCCAGTTGGAATGCACAGTTCTGGTAAACCAACAGTTGAGGTCATTTTTACCCAACTACACGCAGGTGGAAAGTTTGGCCAGGGTGGGTACAAAACCTCCGGTGGTCTTCATGGTGTGGGAGCTAGTGTTGTAAACGCACTATCCACTTATGTGAAGGTCGATATTGTTCGTGATGGCTATAAATACGAGGAGACCTTTGAAAACGGGGGTCATCCAACTAAGCCATTTAAAAAGATTGGTAAGACTAGAGAGTCATCTGGAACCACAGTGACCTTTAAGCCAGATCCACAAGTGTTCACCAGTACCGTTTATAATTTCGGAACGCTGTCTGAAAGAATGCGTGAGGCTGCCTTCCTGCTTAAGGGAACAAAAATTACGCTTACAGATGAACGAACTGACCCACAAACAGAAGAAAGCTATCACTATGAAGAAGGAATCAAGGAGTTTGTTAACTATCTGAATGAGGATAAACATACGTTAGGTGAGGTAATGTACTTTGACGGTTCCCGTGAGGGAGTTGAAGTTGAGGTTGCCGCTCAATATAACGATGGTTATTCTGAGACGCTATTGTCGTTCGTAAACAATGTGCGTACTAAAGATGGTGGAACCCATGAATCTGGTTTAAAGAACGCCTGGACTAAAGCTTTTAATGATTATGCGCGAAAAGTAAACCTACTAAAAGATAAGGATAAAAACCTTGACGGCTCTGATGTTCGTGAAGGCTTATCTGCTGTGATTTCACTTCGAGTTCCAGAAGAATTACTTCAATTCGAAGGCCAGACAAAAGAAAAGCTCGGTACCCCAGAAGCACGTTCCATTGTTGATAGCGTAGTTTCTGAACAGTTAGGTTACTACTTGATGGAAAATGGCGAGTTTGCTCAAACACTAGTTCATAAGGCATTAAGAGCTCGCCAAGCAAGACAAGCCGCTAGAAAAGCTCGTGATGAGAGTCGAAACGGCAAGCATAAGAAGAAGCAAGAGCGATTACTTTCGGGTAAGTTAACTCCTGCCCAATCTAAAGATTACAGTAAAAACGAGTTGTTCTTGGTCGAAGGTGATTCTGCCGGTGGTTCAGCTAAGCAAGGCCGAGATCGGCGTTATCAAGCGATTTTGCCACTTCGTGGAAAAGTTTTGAACACAGAACGTGCTAAACTCGAAGATATTATGAAAAACGAAGAAATCAACACAATGATTTACACAATTGGTGCCGGCGTTGGTGCTGATTTTGAATTAAAAGATGCGAACTACGATAAGATTATCATCATGACGGATGCCGATGATGATGGGGCCCACATTCAAATCTTGCTGCTGACATTCTTCTACAAATATATGCGACCAATGATTGAAGATGGCCGGGTATTTATTGCCCTACCACCACTCTACCGTTTACAAAAGGGGAGTGGCAAGAAGATGCGTACTCAATATGCATGGACTAACGAAGAATTAGATGTACTTTCAAAAGACTTTGGCAAGGGATACAGTTTGCAGCGATACAAAGGTCTCGGAGAAATGAATGCGGACCAACTATGGGAAACAACAATGGATCCAGAGTCAAGAACCTTAATTCGCGTAAGAATTGAAGACGCTGCGTTAGCTGAACGACGAGTTACCACGTTGATGGGTGATAAAGTTGAACCTCGGAGACGCTGGATCGAAAGTAACGTTAAATTCACCCTTGAAGAAGACGGAAGTATTTTGGATAATACTTCCAACCAGTAGGAGGAACGATTGATTGAGTAAAATTGAAAATCTAACCCTTGAAGAAGTTATGGGTGACCGGTTTGCGCGGTATTCAAAATCAATTATCCAAGAACGGGCACTCCCTGATATTCGTGATGGATTAAAACCAGTTCAGCGTAGAATTCTTTACGCAATGAACAAGGATGGTAATACCTACGACAAAGGGTTTAGAAAGTCTGCTAAGTCTGTGGGTAACGTCATGGGTAACTTTCACCCCCATGGTGATAGTTCGATTTATGAAGCCTTAGTCAGAATGAGTCAGGACTGGAAACTCCGCGAGCCATTGATTGAAATGCACGGGAATAATGGTTCAATGGACGGTGATCCTGCTGCTGCAATGAGGTATACAGAGGCCCGATTGAGTAGAATATCGACAGAAATGTTGCGTGATATCGATAAGGACACTGTGGATTGGGTACTAAATTTTGATGATACGGAGTATGAACCGACTGTATTGCCATCTAGATTCCCTAACTTATTAGTTAACGGATCTACTGGAATTTCAGCGGGTTATGCTACTGATATTCCACCTCACAATCTTGGTGAAGTTATTGATGCGATTTTATATCTACAAAAACATCCACAAGCGTCATTAGACGACTTGATGGAGTTTGTTAAAGGGCCAGACTTTCCAACTGGCGGAATTGTTCAAGGAATTGACGGAATCAAAAAGGCCTATGAAACTGGCCACGGAAAAATTGTTGTTCGCTCTAAAACAACGATTGAGAAGTTGCGTGGAAACAAGTCTCAAATCGTAGTTACCGAGATTCCTTACGAGGTAAATAAAGCTCAGCTTGTAAAACGAATGGACGAAATTCGCTTAAACAAGAAAATTGATGGAATTGCTGAAGTTCGGGATCAAAGTGACCGCGAAGGATTATCAATCGTGATCGAACTTAAAAGAGACGTAGACAGTCAAGGGGTTTTGAATTATCTGTTCAAAAATACTGACTTACAAATCTCTTATTCGTTTAACATGGTTGCCATTAACCACATGCGTCCAGAACGGCTTTCACTGAAGACGATTTTGACCTCATATTTGGAATTTCAACAAGAAATCGTTAAGAAACGGACTAAGTATAACCTTAACAAGGCAATGGATCGTCAACATATCGTTGAGGGGCTTATCAAAGCTCTCTCAATTCTTGATAAAGTGATTAAGACTATTCGTGCTAGTGAGAATCGTAAAGATGCTCGCGATAACCTGGTTAAGGAATACCAGTTCTCTGAAAAGCAAGCAGACGCAATTGTCGCTTTACAACTTTACAGATTAACTAATACTGACGTTACAGAGCTTGAAAAAGAGTCTCAAGATCTTAGCGAAAAGATTGCGGAGTATAACAAAATCCTTGGTGATGATAAGGAGCTTAACCGAGTTTTGGCTAAGGAACTTAAAGCAATCGCCAAAGAATATCGCAATGATCGAAAGACTGAGATTCAAGAAAAAGTTGCCGATATTAAGATTAATACAGACGTTATCGTACCTGATGAAGACGTTATTGTTTTAGTTTCTCATGACGGTTACATTAAGCGAAGTAGTATCCGTTCGTTCACAGCCTCATCAGATGAGTCTGGTCTGAAGGACGAGGATTATGCAATCTTCACTGAGAAAGTGAACGCGCGTGATCACTTATTTATGTTCACAAACAAGGGAAACCTAATCTATCGGCCTGTATTTGAAATTACTGATGTAAAATGGAAAGATACTGGCGAACATATTTCCCAAACGATCGGTTTAGATTCTGATGAAGAGATTATTGCTAGCTATAGCTTTACTAGTTTGAAGGAAGCCGGCTGCTTCCTAATTGCAACCGATGATGGGTATATCAAACGAGTAAACTTTGATGATTTAACGCCAGGAAGAACGTACAAAAAGCATGCGTACACGTACATCAAGATGAAGGCTGCTGAATCTCGGGTAGTTTCTGTTGATTTTATCGATGACAACGAAACTAAGAAGGAATTATTACTTACTTCTAAAATGGGCTTAGCTCTACGATTTGCTATCGAAGAGGTGTCCACCTATGGGGCTAGAACTACCGGGGTTAAGTCAATGAATCTAAAGGACGACGATAGGGTTGCTAACTTAGCGATTGTGCAAGAAGACGATGTCCTCGGATTTATTACCCAGCGTGGTTCATTCAAAAAATTGGCCGTAAGTGAAGTTTCAGCAACTTCAAGGGCTCGCCGCGGGGTAAATATTCTTAGAGAACTTAAGCGTGAGCCACATAGAATCGTTGACTTTACGGTGCTTAAATCAGAGGATTCACCACTCGAGGTTATTACTGATCGACGGAAGTTCCACGATATCATTCCGAGCGATTATTCACTTGGAGGTCGTTATTCAAATGGATCATTTGTTGTTGACGTGACGACTGAGGGAACGCCAGTGATTATTAGGCAGAAACCTGAAGAAATTTCTTTAAATTAATAAAATTTCCACGAAACGTTTGATTATCTATTAATTTGGCATTATAGTAGTGATAATAAATGTTTATCAAACCAGATTTGATACAAGGAGAGTAAACATGAAAACTACTCAGGAAAACATCTTTTCATCAAAAACTTTGACATATTTTTTGCAATTGTCAGAGACCATGAATTACACACAAGCAGCTCAAATTTTAGGAATTACCCAACCTGCATTAACTCAGCAAATCAAGAAACTTGAACGGACAGTTGGAACTAACTTATTTTACTCTGTTGGTAAAAAGTTGAAGATGTCTGACGCAGGATACATTATGTTAAAGACAACCCATCAGATTTACGATTTGCTTAATCAAGCAACTGATGAGATTCAACAAGCAACAAGTTCAACTACCGGCGACATTAATTTGGGGATTTTGGCTTCCATTGAAACCAAGGTCTTCGAAAAATTTGCGCTTGAGTTGTACAAAGAAAATCCTGATTTAGTAATCAATTTTCATATGCTTACTAGAAAAGAAATTTGGGAAAGTCTTGAAAATAACAAAATTGACTTAGCAATTATGTACTTGCCAGATGAGTCCATTAAGAATTGGAAACCTTACAGTTCTAAGAAAATCATCACTGATGATTTGTGGTTGATTCATCACGATGAGAAAAAGGCTGGCCGTAAAAAGGTTAAGATCAAAAATGCCAATGATCGTGGATGGGTAATGTATCCCACTGAATATTACTTGAATGTTGCTTTAAGAGAAATGTTTAAGAATAACATGGTGGATAGTCCACACGTGCAGGCTAGATTTACGATGCCTGAGCAAATTTTGAACTTTGCGGTACACGCTGGTCTAAATACAGCACTTCCAAAATCATATTTACTCAATGTTGATTTAGATGAGCTTCAAAATAAGGGCTTATATACAGCACAGTTTGACCCCAACATCACTTTTGATTTAGAATTTGTATATCGAAAAAATAAAAACGAGATTCCTCGAATTGGTAGATTCTTAGATAAGTTTGATGAATTCCTAGCTAAGAAGGACTACTTCTCAAGGTTGACTGAAAAAGACTAAGGAGATTTTTGATAATGAGCAAAGAATTAATTTTTGGCCACTCAAATCCAGATACTGATGCAATTGTTGCGGCAAAGGCATACTCATACTTACAAAATAAATTAGGTTATGATACTGAAGCTGTTGCTTTAGGCGAACCAAACCCAGAAACTCAATTTGTTTTGAACTACTTTGATGAAGCAACACCACGTGTAATTAGTGAAGCATCTTCAGAGGTTGACTCAGTTATGCTGGTTGATCACAATGAAGCTCAACAAAGTGTCAGTGATATTGATAAGTTAACGGTAACTCACGTAATTGATCATCACCGAATTGATAACTTCCGTACTGATTTGCCACTTTACTACCGTGCTGAACCAGTTGGATGTACAAGTACTATTTTGACTAAGATGTTTGATGAAAATAAAGTTGAAATTCCTGCTCAACTCGCTGGATTGATGCTTTCAGCAATTGTGTCTGATACATTGCTTTTGAAGTCACCAACAACCACTGATGACGATAAAATTGCTGTAAAAGCCTTAGCAGAAATTGCTGACATTGATGTGGACAAGTATGGTATCGAAATGCTTAAGGCAGGTACTAACACTGACGCTAAGAGTGATCAAGAATTGATCGATTCAGATGCAAAATCATTTGATATGAATGGTAAAAATGTCCGTATCGACCAAATCAATGTTGTTGATTTCGACGATATTCTAAAGCGTAAAGCCGACATCTTAAAGGCAATGGAGACTGAAGCTGGTTCTGAAAATTATGATTTATTCTTAGTTTTAGTAACTAACGTTCTGAATAGTGATTCAAAGATGATCGTCTTTGGGGAACCTAAGGATGCAGTTGAATCAGCATTTAACGGCTCAATCAGTGATGACATGATGAACTTACCAGGGGTTGTTTCAAGAAAGAAGCAAGTTGTCCCACAATTAACAGATGTTTTAAACAAGTAAATAAATTCAAAGGGGTGGCATTTTTTGCGGCCTCTTTTTATTTACTATTTAAAAAATTCCTCTATAATGTAGTTAGTTGTACACAACCTAAATTGTGTTGGAGGTTTGATAATGAATAAAGATGAATTAAAGAACAAGCTAACTGATGAGCAGTACCGAGTTACTCAAGAAGCCGCGACTGAAGCGCCATTTACAGGTAAATATGATGATTTTTATGAAGATGGCATCTATGTTGACGTTGTGTCTGGAGAGCCGCTATTTTCTTCGACTGATAAATACGATGCTGGTTGTGGTTGGCCTTCATTTACCAAACCAATCGATAAACAGGCAGTTAAGAACAATCTGGATTTATCACACGGAATGATTCGCGAAGAAGTTCTCAGTAACCAGGCAGAATCCCACTTAGGCCATGTATTTCCAGATGGACCTGCTGACAAAGGTGGAGTTCGGTTTTGCATCAATTCAGCTGCATTGAAGTTTATCCCCGTTACTGAATTATCTGAGGCGGGATATTCTGATTATGAGGTTTTATTTAAAAAATAAACGTTAGGGAGTAATTAATTTGGAAGATACTGCAATTTTTGCTGGCGGATGTTTTTGGTGCATGGTAAAGCCATTCGACGAAATGCCAGGAATTGATAAAGTTGTCTCAGGATATACAGGAGGCCACGTAGCTAACCCAACTTATGAACAAGTAAGCAGTCACACTACTGGTCATACAGAAGCGGTGAAAATCACCTTCGATCCTGAGAAAATCAGCTACAAAGACTTAGTTAAAATTTATTGGCAGCAAACAGATCCAACTGATGCCATGGGTCAATTCCAAGACCGCGGCGATAATTACCGCCCAGTAATCTTTGTGAAGGATGAAGAACAGCGCAAGATTGCTGAAGAATCAAAAAAAGAACTAGAAGCTAGCGAAATGTTTGATGATCCAATCGTAACTAAGATTGAAGACGTTCAACCATTCTATGATGCTGAAGAAGAACACCAAGAATTTTATAAAAAGAATCCACTTCGTTTCCAAATGGAAGAGCAAGGTGGGCGTGAACAATTTAAGCAAACGCATTGGAATGACTAGCAATTAATAAAAACCACAGTATTTGACAAAAATACTGTGGTTTTTTTAGTTGTTATCTTTGTGTAGTTCGTTCAAAGCGGCACGTTGCTTTGTATCGACAATGTGTGTATATAAACTGGTTGCCTTAGTTGACGACTGACCTAACTGAGTGGCTACTAGCCGCTCGTTATGAGTTTGCAAGTATAGTTTTGAGGCTAACGTGTGACGTAGCTTGTGCGGCGTTATTCTCACACTGTTGAAGGCCTGCGAGTATTTGCCGACCAAAAGCTCAACTGTTGCGGTTGAAATTCGCCTAGGTCCCTGTGCCCCTTTTGTTAAAAAAAGGGCAGGGGTGCTTTCGTTAGCTTCATATCGGGATTTACGGACTTGTAAGTATGGAGTGATATAGGGAGTTACCCAGTTAGCAATCGGAACGGCGTCCCATTTACCACCTTTACGCCGAACAGAAATCGTGTTGTTAGTTAAACTCAAGTCCTTTAAATTTGAATTTGTAAGTTCAGACACGCGAATTCCAGTTCCAAGCAGCAATGCATTGATAGCAACGTCGCGTTCACAATCACGTTCATACATTTTCAGAATTCGCTTACCGGTGATTTGCTTGGGATATTCAGTTTTAATAAATTCAAGATAATTAACGTCTGTATCGCCAAGCATCAGCTTATCCTTAATGTTATTAGCACGCGTCTGGTAGGTTTCACTATCAGGTACTAAGCTGATTTTCTTCATGACGTTTCGATAAAAATAAGGCTCGCCGTCATAATTTTCTGATTCTTCAGTTAAGAACCTAAATAAAGCAGATAATGCGTTCAGTGATCGGTTGACGGTGCTGTGTGACAGGGTTGCTTGGCTCTTAGTCGTTGATTGCTTGCTTCGGTTCAGCAGAAAAGACTTATATAGCTCCATGTCTTGTTTTTTTAAATGTTCCAATTCTGCAAGGCTTACATCTTTTGGATTCTTAGCAGCGGTGATACCAGTATCAATCAACCAATTGAAGAAGCGGGTGAATTCATTTAGATACTGATAAAGAGTAGCTGGCGATAATGGAATTGTAGACTTTTCTATGTAATAGTCATTAACAAAATTAGGAAGTTTAGAAATTATTTGTTCATTATGTCTTATGTAATCATTTTTACGCATATTATAAAACTCCTAAAAAGTGAATTTTTGGTGGGGGTTCTTTTGATAAATTATTATAACTTAATAAAACTTATATTTTACTAAGTTTCATTATATCAAAGAATCTCCGGGTAGCAAATAGCAAAAAGGCGGTTTTGTGGCTCAGTGTTTCGCACCTAAATTAGTATCATGTTGTTTCCTTTCGCAAAAGAATACATATTAAACTGATCCAAAACAGTTCTTCGATACCAAAAAACCGTCAGAACAGGCTTTTGAGCAATTCTTATTTATTACCAAAAGAATGCGTTATATACGCGCATTCTAAGACAGTTTTTAACTGATCAGCAGCTAGTTATCCATTAACTTGAAGAATGTAATTTGGAATTCATTTCATTGCTTGGTCTGAAATGTATCGGCAACTGTTTTTAAGGTTTGACCACTGATAAACGTAACTTGCTTAAGTCAATGATAAAGAATAAAACAATTGCAGGAATAACAACCATTAGTTAGATTATTAGATTAATGGTTGTAAAACTGGCTTACTGATACTACCACCATGATTTATTAGTTTTAGCACTACTTCGTATAATATATATTATGTAAAGTAAAATTTAAAAATTAACATTTCACCAATTTTTTAGCTCCCCACTATTTTTTGGCAATAAATAAAAACCCGAATCAATTTGCGATTCGGGAATTTTTTATATAAGAATTACTGGCAGACCTGGTGCATTCCAAGCTTCAGAAATTTCATCAAGCTTAAATTTATTTACGTCTAGTTCAAGTTTTCCTGCTACGGCATACCTGAACAATTTTGGTAATTCTGTTTGCAAATACTTCTCAAATTCAATTGGTTCGAAACTACCAATTCCTGAACCAATCAAAGCTAAATCACGGCTTCTAAACAGCTGTGATGAAATATTTATATCTGGACCAGCCATTTGGCCGATTGTAATGAATTTTAACGGTCTAGCTAACTGTATCTGACCTAAAGCGCTTAGTATCATCTCTGCAGGTTTACCCCAAAGATAATCAACAACTATGCTAATTGGATACTGGTCGTAAATCTTTTTTATTTGTTGAGTGATTTCTGCCTCAGAATCTGAAAGTACTACAATTTCATCGGCACCAATTTTCTTGAGGCTTTCTAGTTTATCAGCGTTCCGACCAGTAGCAATGACCTTGCTTGCACCACGGTACTTGGCCATCTGGACTGCCATTGTTCCCGTTGATCCGGTAGCACCATTTACTAGCACCACGTCGCCTTCAGAAATGTTTCCCCTAACTGTCAGTGCCACATCAGAACCCATTAACACGTTTGGCATAGCGGCAGCGATTGCTGGATCTAACTCAGCTGGAACATCGACTAAACGATTTTTATCTACGATTGCCTTTTCTGCCATCATTCCAGATAAGCCCATTGAGAACACCAATTTACCCTCATCGGTTTTGGCAACTCCGTCCATTCCCATTACCGCTGGCAACGGGTCAAAATTTGTGTAGTGCTTACCGGCAGCTTTACCAATATCTAATCGTTTAATTGAAGACGCAACCGGATTTACAATGATTTGTTGGGCATTGGTTGTCTTAGGATCTTTATAATCCAGGTATTCTGGAACTTTACCATATTCAGTTAAAACTGCTGCTTTCAATTAATTCACCCCATTAATTTAATGTCAAAATGCTATCATTTTGATTTCTACAAGTCAATTATAGTACATAGCAAAGTATGGTTGAAATTCCAACGGCGCTTCTTTTTTTGTCAGCATAAACACTGGGAGCTCAGCTACATCATCCGCATTAAAATTTGACTGAAAAGTAAACCTTAAATCAATGTGCTGGTGATCTGCCTCGCCTTTAACTGGATTGGCAGGAATATTGATAACATTAACGTCAATCAATAGCGGTTTAGATATGGCATAAAACCCTGTTTCTTCATGGAATTCACGAATGGCACAGTCAATTGGGAGCTCTGTTGGTTCTACGTGTCCCGCCGGAAGTAAAATCGTGTGCAGGTAGGGATGCCTAATAAAAACGGCTTGCCCTTTACTTAAGATAAATGCGCTGGCAGACAAGTGAACCCCTGACTTTCGATTACGCAGACTTGATGAGTCAGACTGATCAAGAAGACGTGTGACTTGCTCCAATTTGCCTGCTGACAGCCACGGATAATCCGTATCTGCTAATGCCGCTATTTGAGAAATAAGTTGCTCTTTGAAGTCCATCTTAGTCACCGACTTTAATCAAGAGCTGCTTTTAGCAGCTCAAATGTTTTGGTCATCATGGCGGTTTCCTTTACGTCATGAACCCTAATTATCCGCCCACCAAGAACGGACATTAGTGATTCAAATAACAGCGTTGGCAGCAATCGATCATCTGCTGAATCAAGGTCAAACAGTCTGCTGGCAAAGCTCTTTCGGGAAATAGCAATCATGATTGGTACATTGAATCTGGTCATCTGTTTGGTGTATTTCATCTTAATCAAATCAAACTCTAACGTATTATGATCAGAAAAGCCGACACCTGGGTCTAAAACAATGTTTTCTGGTTTAATTCCTGTTGCTAGTAAATCTTCCAAGTTTTGGTCAAAAAAGTTATCCATTGTTTTGATAAGTGTCTCAGCTTGTTCGTTAAAGTTTCTGCCATTGAACATGCTGACAACTGCTGGTTGATACTCTTTTACCAAATCGAGTTTCGATTTCGAATTAAAGCCATCGATGTCATTAATAATTTGAATTCCATCATCGAGGGCTAATTTAATTACCTCCGGAGTATTTGAGTCAATCGCCAGCACAATGTCTGGAAAATTGGCATGGATTTCCTTAAGGTATGGAGCTAATCGTGACCATTCTGCTTCGGGACTAATATCGTCAAAATGAGGTTTAGATGATTTTCCACCTACTTCGAACACCTGCGCTCCAGCTTCTTGTTCAGATTCAATTCTTTTCAGTACTCCACTAATCGAGTTGTTGACGCCCCCATCGTAAAAAGAATCGGGAGTTAAATTCAGGATGGAATAAATCAAAGGTTGCGTCGTAATGTCAAAATCAAAACCTCGGCCGCTGAAATGAATTTCCGTTTCAAAAACCAATTGTTTTAATGTATCTACTGAAGATGATGATAGTTCAGTTTGTAGATCTTTCAATAACGAAGAAAGCATATCCCTTTGAATTTCTATGGACATTTTGCGACTATTTGCATCATACAACTTGTTAGTTGCATATTCCAAATTACTGACCTTGTTGACTTCTTCCTCTGTTGCTAAAAAAACTATTTTCAATTTATTCCTTAATGCTGAGTTAACTGATTTGACATTGATAGGTTCCAAGACTTTCACTCTCCTGTTAGTCTTTCCCTTATGGGATTAATAAGATAGAATGAGCCGACAACAAAAATTACGGCATCTGGTATTTCAGATGTTGCCTGTTCGATTGCGAAATCTAGTGCTTTGATTGGGCCCGAAAAGTTGGGATATGTTATCCCGGTTTCCCTATAAAACACCTCATCCAATCGCTTTGAATTAAGTTCTCTAGATTCATTTCGCGGATTGGTAATGATAAAACGGGTGTTTTTAAGTTTAAGCAACTCAGAAACGGCAGTTTTAAAATCTTTGTCCTTTAAAAAGCCATTTATGATAATTTTTGGTTGATCTGAATAGTTATCTGCGACAGTCTTTACGAAAGCCCCAACCCCATCTGGATTGTGAGCTGCGTCTAAAATAATTGCTGGGTTTTTAGTTACTAGTTCAAATCTTCCAGGAATGGACAAGTTATTTCCCAAAGCACTGCTGACGGCTGTTGCGATTTTTTCTTCTGAAATCGTCAGGCGATTCTTAAAATTAGATAGCCAGCACAAAACTGTGTTTAGGTTTTCTTGTTCATAGCTAGCCTTTAAACCGAATTCAAATTCTTGATTTAAAAACGAAAATTTACCATTGGAAACTGTAGTTTGGTGTTGATCTGCATCAATCAAATCGGCTTGTTTGATTTTAGCTTCACCTTGGATGACTTTTTTAGTTATCATCTGCTGATTGGGAGCCATAATAGTAGTGTTTTGGGGCCTAATAATTTTGGACTTTGTGGTCGCAATTTCAGCTAGACTGTCACCTAGAATCCCCAAGTGATCCAGACTGATCTTGGTGAAAATTGAATACATAGTTGTGGTGACTGCATTAGTAGCATCCAATTCTCCTCCTAAACCGCATTCTAAGACAACATAATTAACTTTGGCCTCAGCAAACACCATCATGGAAATTATAAAATCAGCTTCAAATTTTGATAGCTGATCGTCGTTAAAATCAGCGGTACTCATAAGCTGTCCTAATTGAGCCACCTTTGTCTGGTACTCTATCATCGAAATGCGAGTCATATTAACCCGAATGGTGTCAGTAACGTTCCCAATCGCGGGACTAGTGAACAGACCGGCGGCAATTCCTAATTCTTTTAAAATGTTTGCAATCATAATCGCGGTGGAACCTTTGCCATTGGTTCCACAAACGTGAATAATTTTAAATTTCATATCAGGGTGATCAAGAGCCGCTAATACCCGTTTTAATAATGAAATCCGGTCACCTTCGTCATATAAGAACTCAGCAAATTTTGAATTATAAGTTTTGGTCATTTAAATCACCGATTGAATTTAAGAACTCAGCTTGTAAGTTACTGTCTTCTTTGAAAAGGCCGGAAAAGCTAAAGGTTCTGGTCGAGGAATCCGTTTTTTTAACTCCCCGCATTTCAACGCACATGTGGCGAGCATCAACCACCACTGCAACTCCCTGTGGATTCAGAATTTTGTTTAACTGGGTAGCAATATCATCAGTTACCTTTTCTTGAAGGCCGAGTTTGTGAGTAACAAAGTCAACTAGACGAGGAATCTTACTTAGGCCAATGATTTTTCCATTTGTAGGAATATAAGCAACGTGAGCTTTTCCAAAGAATGGCATCATGTGATGTTCACACATTGAATAAAACGGAATATTCCGCATCATAATCATTTTTGAACTGTCAGGGTTTTCAGAGTCAAATAATTTATAGTCCTGAAACTTTTCTTGACCAGTAGTACTAAAGATTTCCGCATACATTCGTTGAACGCGGTCAGGGGTTTCCAACAGTCCTGCACGATCTGGATCCTCACCAATATTGGCCAAAATTGTCCGCACACTTTGCATGATTTCTTGATCTCCCCGTTTGTTTTGTTTAATCAACTTAATGGATTGATCTGAGGCGGATAATTCAGTGATTCGTTGCTTAATCGTATCGTTAAGATTAAAGTCAGCTGGCAAAACTTCTAGACTTGGAACCAACACAAATAAACGGTTGAATGCTTCTGGATGTGGAACAACCAGATCACTATCTGAAATTGTCTGGTCACCCCAAAAAACAATATCTATATCAATAGTCCTGGGTCCCCAATGAATGTCGCGGGTTCTATGCAGGTCCGCTTCAATTTGATGAATTTTAGCTAATAATTTTTCAGGTTCATAGTTAGTGGCAACGTTAATGGCAACGTTAATAAAGTTTTTTTGTTCAACATTGCCAACTGGACTAGTTTCGTAAAAGTTTGACGTGTTTACCAACATATTCTGTGGATCACTACTTATGGCAGTGATTGCTCGGTTAATGTTAAATTCTCGATTACCAATGTTGCTGCCTAGGCTGAGTATTACGTTAGTTTGCATTATTCTGTTACCTCAATTTCTACATTATCGAAAACTCCATCAACCGGTAAGTTGATTTTTCTGATCCTAACGGTCAATCGGGTGATTCTGTTATCAATTTGTTTAATCTTGGAGATGATTTTATCTGCGAGCGTCTCAAGTAATTTATCATTACTCTTATCAATAATTCGCTTAATAGTTGGATAAAAGTCAGCATAGCTTACCGTACTATTGAGATCGTCGTTTTCTGGTTTTGCATTAATCTCGGCTATCAAATCAATTTGCAACGGTTGGCCAACAACCCTTTCCTCAGGGAGAACCCCAATATGACTGTGGAATTGCATATTATTAACGGTAATTTTATACATAAATATTCTCCTAATCGTCCAAAATGAGTTTATGCCAAAAAACGGCCCTAACCGCTTGTGGTCTGTGCCGTTGTTAGATTAACTTTTCTTTTAACTTGTTAAACTGTGGTGAGTTTAACAAGAAGTAAATGATGATAATTTGAATTGGTGTTGTAACGACCTCTTTAAGGATACGGGTCATTAAAAATGTCACGTAAGGTGTCTGATACATTAATGATATCCATAGCGTGTTTAACACTAAATTAACAACTAACATAATCAGAAGTTGTGATATGACTATTCGCTTTATAGATGGTTTATGACCATATAGAAACCATCCATAAACGATGGCACCTAAAATTGCGGACAGCGTAAATCCCGGGTTGTAAACTTGGCCAGAGACCAGCGTACCAATAACATCTGTTAATCCAGCCATGGCAGCTGACCATACAGGTCCATAGAGATAGCTAGCAATCACTACAATAACAAACCCAAAACCAAGTTGGATTGTTTTGGTACCAACAGTAAATCGGTCTACAATCAGGCCGAGCGCCATAAGGATTCCCAACACGGTCACGTCGAGAGTTCTTAGTTTCTGAAACCTAAATGGTACTGTGTTCATAATAATGACATCTCCTAAAAGGAGCTCACCAATATTTAGAAAGTCGGATACTAAATACTAATGGTGAATGCGAATATAGCACCGCAAGTGAAGTTCACTTTTCGTTCGGAGTTCACATTCCGTTCCTCCGACACTTAACGCGATATATCCTACCCCAAAAATTTTATTTCACGAATAATTATAGCATAGAAAACAAAAACAATCACAAACTTTATTTAAAAAGTGAATGTGATTGTTCGTGTTTATTATAATTCGTCTTTTTCGAAATCTCTTAGCCAAGCCAAAGCCAAAGACTTATCACCTAAGTGAGTACCAATACTTGGGCCAAAATAACTACGTTCAATTGGCATATCGGGATATTGTTCGTGAATGGTTTTTGCCTATTCCTCACCAGCTTTTGGATCATCGCCATCAATAATTAATCCTCGGAGAGGATATTCTGCATTAGCTTTCGCTTCAGCAAACTTGGCTTCTACTCTTTTTAAGGCTTTTTTTCGAGAGCGAATTTTTTCAATTGCGACGATTTCATGACTATCATCATCAAAAGTCAATAAAGGCTTAATTTTCAGTAACCCGCCAATAAAGGCCGATGCATTTGAAAGGCGACCTCCACGAACGAGGTTTTGCAAATCGTCTACGACAAACAATTCATCGAACGTTGCTCTCAAACCATCCAGGTAATTTATAATTTCTTCTGGGGTGCGGTCTAGAGCTGCCATTTTACTAGCTTGAATTGCTAGGTAACCCATTAATTTAACGGTGATTTGGGAATCATAAGGGATGACCTTGATTCGCTCAATTGTTGGAGCAATACTGACTAGTGAATTATACATACCTGATATTGTGCTAGCCAAATGAATGCTGATCACAGTGTCGTATCCCTTATCAGCAAGCGAGTTATAAACATTGATCATTTCCCCTACAGGAGCTTGCGAAGTGCTTGGAAACGACTTTGAGGTAGTAAGTTTGTCGTAAAATTCTTCGGTTGTTATATCCTGTCCTTCGTGATATTCCCGACCATCAATAATAACTGGCATTGGGACTACCGTAATGTTGTATTTTTCTGCTTCCTCTTCAGAAAGGTAAGAAGTACTATCTGTTACAATTGCAATTTTCATATTCACCCGTCCAATTTGTTTTAAATTCGGCCGATACTGTTATCTAACCGGTTAATCAAGATTTTCATTAGTCGTAATTCTTCCTCAGTCCAATGCGTAAAGATTCGCTGCTTGATGTCCACTAATCCTGCCGTTATCCGTAAATTAATGGAATTTCCCCGTTCTGTCACTGAGTACTTGAGCTGGCGCCTATCTGGGCCAATCGTTACCTTGGTTACCATCTCTTTGGTAACTAGT
Organism: Lentilactobacillus curieae; assembly: GCF_000785105.2. NCBI lineage: Bacteria > Bacillati > Bacillota > Bacilli > Lactobacillales > Lactobacillaceae > Lentilactobacillus > Lentilactobacillus curieae. The sequence goes on from NZ_CP018906.1 coordinate 1,861,001, forward strand.
CGCTTTAACTGGCGCGACAAAGTAGATATATCAAGATTTGTTACATTTGCTAACTTTTCTTGAGTATCGTGACCCGCAATAATTTGTTGGAGGAGACGCCATTCGGACATTGTTAAGTTATCCTGTTTAACCAGTTTACCAGATTTTTCAAGATATGCATTGGCAGAATCAAGTAATCCGTCAATTATTTCTTTCATATTGGCCCTCCTCAATACTTTATAAATCTAAAACGAGTATTATCCCTTTCGTTAGCCCCCTATCATAGGATATACTAAAGGGTGCAGTTTTTATGCGTAGAAAGGGAGTGAAACTATGTCATTTGATGGTTCATTCACACATTCAATGGAAAAAGAGTTAACGTCCCTTTTAGCAACGGGAAGGGTTAGCAAAATCAATCAACCTTATCCAAATGAAATGTTGTTGACAATCAGAGCTCATAGTAAAAACCGAACAGTACTATTATCTGCAAATCCCAGTTATGCTCGGGTGCAGATAACCAAAATTCCGGCGGCAAATCCAGCCGTTCCAAATAACTTCACTATGGTGATGAGAAAGCATCTTAGTGGAGCAATTCTCAACTCGGTAAACCAACTAGACAACGACCGTGTTCTCCAGTTTCACTTTTCTGGTCGTAACGAAATTGGTGACCAAACTTCACTAATGCTGGTAATCGAAATAATGGCTCGCCATAGTAACGTTATCTTAGTTGACGAAAACACCAACAAAGTTATCGATGCAATTAAACGAGTTGGTTCAGACGTTAATCGATATCGGACACTACTTCCTGGTTCAACTTATGTGAACCCACCGAAGCAAGATTTACTAAATCCATTTGAGCTTACTAATTTTGAGATGATTCAAAAAATTGTGGCTCAATACCCAAACGTTGATGTTTTGGCTGAACAACTAAGAAAAACATTACAGGGACTTGGTAACGATACATCCTTGGCATTAGCAACTAGCTTGCATAAAACAGGAAGTTTAGAAGATAACTTTAAAGCATTCTTCAAGCAATTTGATAACCCAATCCCAGTCCTAAGCGAACTTGCTAATAACAAAATCAATTTTACCGCATTTCCATACCCGGATACAATTGAAAATCAAAAATATGATACGTTAAGTGAATTATTGGATGCTTTCTATGAAACTAAAGCACAACGTGACCGGGTTCGTGAGCAAGGGTCAGTTTTAATTGCTGTTGTTCGAAAGCAGTTAAAGAAGAATCGCACTAAATTAAAAAAACTTGATAAGGATTTAGCTCAGACTGAACACGCTGACACGTTTAGGATCAAAGGTGAAATTTTGACCACCTACCTTAATCAAATCCAGCGAGGAAGTTCAGAGATTGAGCTACCTAACTTTTATGATGAAAACCGGCCTATCAAAATCAGTTTGACTAACAGTATCTCCCCTTCAGAGAATGCTCAAAAATACTTTAAAAAGTATCAAAAGCTAAAAAATGCGGTTAAGTATTTAGATGAACAAATAGTTCTCACCCAATCAGAAGTTGACTATTTCGAAAGTATTCAAAGTCAAATTGAACTTGCAAATCCAGAAGATCTGGTTGATATTCGGTTGGAGCTTGAGCAAGAAGGCTATCTTAAAAACCATGATCAGCACAAGAAAGCTAAGAAAAACCGGCAAAAAATCAACAAACCCGAGCGATATGTCTCTACTGACGGTACTGAGATACTGGTTGGAAAAAATAATCTTCAAAACGAGAAATTGACTATGCATACGGCTGACAAGCGGGAAACCTGGCTTCACACCAAAAACATTCCCGGTTCTCACGTAATTATTCGTAGTTTTGACCCGAGTGAAGAAACTATTTTGGAAGCAGCAAATCTAGCTGCTTACTTCTCAAAAGCTCAACATTCAACTAAGGTGCCTGTTGATTATACCCGGGTTAAAAACATTCGTAAGCCGAACGGAACTAAGCCTGGGTTTGTAATTTACGATAATCAGACAACCTTGTTGGTTGACCCTGATGAGACCAAAGTAAAGAAATTAAAGAGCAAATAAAAAATCCTGCCTCTAAATTGTGAGGCGGGATTTTTTAGTCATTTCTATTCTCAAAGTTTTTATAACTGATTCGGGCACCTGATTCTTGAGCGATAGTTCCGTCTGTCAGTCGCGATTGTAACGCTTCAAATGGGAATACCGCATTAAGGTACGCAAACCGCTTATGAGTGAAGGAATGGAGTTCATCTTGAATAAACGAAGTGCTAACTACACCAAGATGTTTTCTGACCAAAACTGAGATCCAGTCAATTCCGGTAACTTTGCTTAGGAAAGTGGTTTCAGTAATAGTAATTGGTCGAATTCCGATTAAATTAAACTTATTATCTGCCTTATTGAAAAGAACTTGAACCAACCCCTGCCAGTCATTGGGATTAACTTCGTTGATTGCTAAGTTAACCAAATCAGCAGAATCTTGTTTCCAATTAGTCATTGGAATTTGCAATTGCGTTAAGAATTTCAGCTGGTTTTTTCCTTGGGGATTTGAAAAGCTAACCGTAGTAATTGGCATGACCTGATCACCATCAATAAATAAATCAACCGCATCTGAAGCAATTGTGTCATTGAATAGTGAATTCTTTTGATCTGGCGGTAAAACGACTACATTTAAATCCTCAAACTTTTTTAGTTGGTTGGACAAAAAGTGACGATTTCCGGGCAGAAAAATAATGTCTGGCTTTTCAAGCTCAATAATATTTAATATATTCCCCAGTTGAATTGGCTCAATGTATTGTTTATCGCTAATACTTGGAGTTAGCGAAACGGCATTAGGGTTAGTGTTCATAATAATCGTTTTGTAGCCTGACTTCCGTAATTGAATCAGGATTTGTGAGGTGTAGTAGTCTGATCCGGTGTTTGGACCTAACTGGTTACCACCTCGACCAATAACTAATGCAACTTTTTCGTCAACGAAGGGATGACTTTCATTTTCAGTTTCGTAACTCGAATAAAAAATGTTGGTATTTTCAACTAGTTCCCCGCCGGTTGGTTCAACCTCTTTAAACGTTACTTTATGGCTAACGTTTCGGTTCATTCTTAAAATGGTTGAAATACTAACGTTCCAAAGTTCTGCAAGCATTCCGTCACCAAATCCGTACTTATGGCCAATTTCAATCGATTGTTCCGATAATGGGTGATTGCTTACATAGTCTTGGGCCTTCAATAATTGATTCAATTTGTAGAAATAAAATTTATCAATCTTTGTTAGTTCGGACAATTCATCAATTGAAAATCCACGTCGTAAGGCTTCCATCAAAATCAGCATCCGACTTGCAAGTGGATGGATTAATTGGTTGATCAATTCATCATCGTTAACTTTTGAAACACTCGGTAAAACATCACGAGGAGACAATTGCGAACTGTGGAGAGCTTTAATGATTGCCTCCTCAACAGTTCTCCCAACTCCAATTGTCGATCCAACTGATTTCATAATTGTATTCAAATGTTGGTCAACGTCCTCAATATCCTCAAAGGGCCATATTGGGACTCTAACCACGATGTGATCGGTTGTTGGTTCCATTATTCCCATGAACTTGTTGTATCGACCAGGAAGCTTAATTTCGGTTAGAGAGTAACCCAATTCTAAGAATGTTGAAACATAAGAGATTGGGTATCCCGTCACCTTCGCAGCAAGAGCTGTGTTCCTTGTAAAGTAAGGGCTAACTTTCGTAACAAAATGGCTGTTTTCCATCCGGTGCTGGGCAAATTGAACGTGACAAGTTCCAGTAATGTTAAGAGCGTCCATAATCTTAAATGTGGCAGTTCTTAATTTCTGATACTCCTCATTCAACAATGTTTGTGTTGGTGCAAAAATGATTGAATCGCCAGAGTGAATACCAATTGGATCCATATCTTCTAATCCGGAAATTAGCATCTTGTTTCCCTGGTTATCTCGGATTCCGACCATCTCAATTTCCTTATAGCCAACAATACTTTGCTCAATCGAACAACGCTTTATGTATGTTCGCTTAAAACTTACCTCCAACGCTTCATCCAGTTCCTCTGAATTGTTGCAAATAAATCTACTGGTATCATGATTTGTGGAAATTGGCTTAACAATCACTGGGAAATCAACTTTTCTAACAAAGTCCATTGCCTCATCTTCGTTAGCAACAATTACCGATTCGATAGTTCGTTCATTGATGTCAGTCAAAGTCCGTTTTAGTTCAACATTTTCAACTATCTTCGCTAGGTTGGCATCGCGAACACCCACTAACGTGATGTTATTGTCTTCCAATACGCCACTTTCGAATAATTGCCACGCAATTTGTAATGCTTTAAGTCCACCAATCGTCGGTAGGATAGCATCTGGATGTTCCTTTTCAATTACGTTAACAACATTTTTAAAATTAATTTCAGAAACGAATACATCTGCTGGCTGAATTTCTTCAGCAGTCACTGAAAAAGGGTTATTGTCTATCAACAAAACCTTAGCACCCGTTTTTCTGAGAGCAGCTAACCGCTCGAAACTAGAGGCATCAAATTCATTTTCGATACCAACGTTCGTAGGGCCGCTTCCGATAATCAGAATTTTTTTAATATCTAAAGGCATTGTTTTCCCTTCTTCTGGCCATGAATTCCATGAAGTCATCAAATAAGTCTGCACTATCTTTTGGCCCAGGAGCACCATCTGGAGAAAATTGCACTGAAAAGGCTGGATAGTCTCGGTGACGTAATCCTTGAATGGTACCATTAATCAAATCAAGGTGTGTGATGTAAAGGTTATCATGGTCGATTGACTTTGGATCAACAGCGTATCCCTGCTCTTGACCTGAATAAAAAATTTCGTTAGTAATTATTTCTCTTATTGGATGGTTGCTACCATGATGTTCAATCGGCATTTTTTCAATTTTGGCGCCGTTTGCCATCGCAAACAATTCATGACCAAGGCCAATTGCAAACAAGGGTACTGATTGCTGGACCTCCTGAATCATGTCAAGTACGCCATCAGCCAAACTTTCCGGATTACCTGGACCTGTTGATAGAACAACACCATCTGGATCAAGATCCAAAATCATTTCACTTGAGAAACTTGATGGAACAACAGTGATGTTACAGTTACGTTTGGATAGCTCACGTAAAATCCCACTTTTAAGCCCAAAATCGACAACAATTACGTTGTCCCCATCTCCAGGATTAGCATATGGCCGCGAAGTAGCCACTTGAGATACCTGTTGATTAGTCAAAACAGTCGCATGAAGTTGATCAAAGGCGTGTTCATCATCAACGTCAACGATGCTGGCCTTCATGTTACCAGCTCGATGTAAGTGATGGACAAGTTCCCTAGTGTCCAAATCATAAATGCCAGGAATTCTGTGTAACTTTAAATACCGATCCAATGAAATTCGCTTAAATTGGTCGGTGGCTAAGTTTTCATACTCACGAACAATCACTCCCTTGGCCGTTGGAAGCACTGATTCATAAGCATTTTGTGCCAAACCAGTGTTTCCAATTGATGGTTGAGTGAATACAATAATTTGGTTGTGATAAATTTGGTTAGAAATTATTTCTTGGTAACCATTCATCGTGGAGTTAACTACAATTTCTCCGGTAGTTGTTGAAGCAGCACCAAATGCCTTCCCACGATAAGAAGTGCCGTCTTCAAGAATTAAATACCTGTCTGTCATATCCACGCCCCATTTACGAAAAAATTATTTAGTGATTTCGACTGCGTCCCTGTCGTCGATTTCTTCAACCAAGACACGAATCTTTTCTTTTTGTGAACTGGGGATGTTTTTGCCAACAAAATCTGCTCTGATCGGCAATTCTCTGTGGCCACGGTCAACTAAAACCGCAAGATTTATTGACTTGGGTCTACCAAGATCCATTACCGCACTAAGGGCTGCTCTGACAGTTCGGCCAGTATACAATACATCATCCACAAGGATCACCCGTTTATTTTCAACTGAAAAGTCCACGCCATTATTTGCAATTCTAACGTCAGCACTCATTGAGTCATGCTCAATGTCGTCACGGTAGTTGGTGATATCTAATTCACCAACTGGGATCGTTACATTTTCTAGTTGTTGTAGGCGATTAGCAATTCTGGTTGCTAAGAAAATCCCCCGGGTTTTAATTCCCACAAGGACTAAATCGTCTACCCCTTTGTTGCGTTCAACGATTTCATAAGTAATCCGGGTAAGTGCCCGCTGCATTGCCATTTTGTCTAAGATTGTTTTCCCCATTTTATTTGCTCCTTAAAAGAAATAGTTCTAGATTCAGAATATTTGTGATAAATGCTATTGTCAAGTTAGATCTCAGTCGGAGCCAACTTGGCTAATTGATTTTTAAAGTACTCTGGTAACGGTGATGAAAAAATCATTAGTTCACCAGTTTTAGGGTGCTCAAACCCTAACTCTTGAGCGTGTAAAAATTGACCGTTATTACCGTAAACCTTTTTAGGGCCGTACAAAGGGTCACCCACCAGAGAATGGCCAATGTACTTGAAATGAACGCGAATCTGGTGAGTTCGGCCCGTTTCTAATCTGCATTCTACTAATGTGAAGTTTTCAAACCGCTTAATTACAGAAAAATGGGTAATGGCATCTCGGCCGTCGCTCACAATCGCCTGTTTTTTGCGGTCAGTTTTTGAACGACCAATTGGGGCGTTGATTGACCCAGAATCTTCGTCAATGACCCCGTAAACTAATGCGACATATTTACGAAGATTTTTCTTCTCCTTTAGCTGTTTAGACAGCTCAGTGTGAGCATTGTCATTCTTGGCAACCATCAATAAACCAGACGTGTCCTTGTCAATTCTGTGAACGATTCCAGGCCTAAATTCACCATTAATGGTTGAGAGTGGACTATGAGCCAGCAGACCGTTTACTAATGTGTGACTCTCATGACCAGCCGCTGGATGAACTACCATTCCTGAAGGCTTATTGACAACAATCACATCGTCATCTTCATAGACAATATCTAAACTCATCTCTTCAGGGGTCAAATCAATTTCTCGCGGTTCTTCATTTTGAATCACGATGGTGTCACCAGAACTAACCTTATACTTAGGCTTCACCACTTCGCCGTTGACCGTTACATTACCCTCATCCGTGAGTTTCTTAGCTCGGGAACGCGAGATGCTTTGATCAATCTCAGAAATGACCTTATCAATTCGTCCAGATTCATCTGTTACGTGTAATTCTTTCATTTGTTAATCCTTTATTATTGTAATTGCCAGAATTAAAATTCCGAACGTTAAAAACATATCTGCACAGTTAAAAATTGGAAAGTTTATAAAATCCAATTGGAACATATCGACAACGTGCCCCTGAAAGATTCTGTCAATCACGTTTCCAAGTGCGCCCGCCAAAAGAAGTGACAGACTAAACTGATACAAAAAATGTCCCCGGAACTTGAACATGTAGTAAATAATGGCCAGCGCAGCAACTAAGGCAATGACCACGAATAACCACTGTTGCCCAGACAACATACTCCATGCTGCTCCAGTGTTGTTCAATCTGGTTATGGACAAAAGCCCGTCAATTACTGGATTGACTTGGCCTAAATGTAAATTAGCAACTACGAGATGCTTTACCAGTTGATCAATACAAATCAGTAAAGCACTCAGCAAAATATAGACAAATGGCATGTTATTCCTTTCTAGAATAGCCCAGTTATTTTTCCTTGATCATCGATATCCATATTTAGTGCAGCTGGATGTGATGGCAAGCCAGGCATAGTTAAAATTTTACCGGTTAAGGCAACTATGAATCCAGCCCCTGAACGAATTTCCAATTCAGAAACATGAATCGTGAAGTCAACTGGTGCTCCTAATTCTTTAGGATTATCAGTAAATGAGTACTGAGTCTTTGCCATACAAACAGGTAGTTTGTCGTAGCCAAGCTTCTTAATCTTTTTTAGTTGGGTTTTAGCTTTGCTTGAAAGTTCGACGTTTGCACCGCCATAAACTTTAGTGACAATTTTTTGCATCTTGGTTTCAATATCATCATCAGAATCGTAAACCGGGGTAAAATTGTTTGGTTGTTCAACCGCATCAATTACTCCCTTAGCCAAATCAATTGCTCCTTTGCCACCCTTTTCAAAGTTTTCAGAAACGTAAGTTGGTAAATTTAAATTGTCTTTGATTAATTTGGTTAATAAGGTAACTTCATTCTCGGTATCAGTCCCAAATTTATTGATAGTGACTAAGACAGGAACTTGGAAGTTACGCATTGACTTGACGTGTCTGAAGAGGTTAACCGCCCCTGTTTCCAATGCGTGCAAGTCTTCCGTAGCTAATTCCTTTTTGTTTTGACCACCATTTAACTTTAATGCTCTTATTGTAGCAACAACCACAACACAGTCGGGATTTTTACCAAGCTTTGGAGTAACGATATCCATGAACTTTTCTGCACCTAAGTCTGAGCCAAAGCCTGCTTCAGTCAGTGCAATGTCTCCATAATGCATTGCAGCTTTGGTTGCTAAAATACTGTTACATCCATGAGCAATGTTGGCAAATGGACCACCGTGAATAAAAGCTGGTGTGTGCTCGATTGTTTGCACTAGATTTGGCTTGATAGCATCCTTTAATAGCAATGCTAAAGCACCCTGGACCTTTAAATCTTTTACATAAACGGGTTTGCGGTCATACGTATAACCAATTAAAATGTTTGAAATTCGGTCTTTCAGATCAGTTAAATCTGTCGATAAACAGAGGATTGCCATTAGTTCACTGGCTACAGTAATATCAAAGCCATCTTGGCGAGGAACACCAGAGGTGCGTCCACCAAGTCCAATCACAGTCTGTCGAAGTTCCCGATCATTTACGTCAAGTACTCGTTTCCACTCGATTTGTCGAGGGTCAATGTTGAGCTCATTGCCATGATGGATGTGATTGTCAATAAGCGCCGCTAAAGTATTATGAGCTTCAGTTAAAGCGTGAAAATCACCGGTAAAGTGAAGGTTGATGTCTTCCATTGGGACAACTTGAGAGTAGCCACCACCTGTGGCACCACCCTTCATTCCCATAACTGGTCCCAAAGAAGGCTCTCTAAGTGCAAGAACCGCATTTTTGCCAAGTTCATTAAGGGCATCGCCCAACCCAACAGTCAAGGTAGTTTTCCCCTCACCGGCAGCAGTCGGGTTGATTGACGTTACTAAAACGAGTTTTCCTTGATTTTTATCAACATCTGACAAGGAAACTTTTGCTTTGTAATGTCCATATTGTTCTAAATTGGCATCATCAATTCCAATTTTTTCAGCAACCTCATTAATGGGACTTAATTCAACAGCTTGGGAAATCTCAACATCACTTTTCAACTGAATTCCTCCTAATGATTTTTCTGTTCACTTTCTATCAGTGTTTTGATCTCAATCACCGAATTTTGGGGCAAAATAAAGCTATAAATCTTTCCTTTGGCAACAAACCCTAACTGATACTTAGCAGTTTTTACATTGGAAATTTCACTTACGTCAGTGACTAGCCAACGAGGGTTGATAATTCGACCAACACTTAACACTCCATCTTCGATCTGAATCTTGCGAAAATGAATCTCCGCCCAGCAAATAAATGCAAACATTGCGAAGAAAAATAACGTGATCCATTGAAAATGAGTGATTTCTAGCCAAATAATTACCCCAATGAAGAACACTACTAAAGTCCAACTCCAACAAATAATGCTACTAAGTGGACTGGGCTGATATAAAAATCGTCTTTTTTGCGTTATCATAACTTTAAAACTCCTTAGAAAGTGACACCATACTATGATTAAACTATATACTGACGCTGCCGTAAACCAAAAATCGAAAAAAAGCGCTGCTGGATTGCTAATTGTTCGAAATTCACAGCAAAAACAACTGACAGAGCCACTAAAAATTACGGATAATCACGCTGCTGAGTTTGAAGCGGCCATTTTGGGCCACCAAAAAATTCTGCCTAATGTGGATGGTGAATTGGTATTTTTTTATACTGATAGTAAGATTGTTGCGGATGCGGTACACAAGCAGTACGCAAAGCATTACCAAGAATATGTAGATCGCTTAGTAGCCTTGCAATCACAGTTAGGAACCGTAATTACTGAGTGGATACCTGACAAAGATAATAAAGGAGCCCATAACTTAGCATTACAGGCTCTCCATCATTTAGAGTAAATATAGTTTGATACTGGTTTAGTGAGTAAATCGAGATCAGCTGGTGGGGTTTGAGAACTAATCCAATCAGAAATTAATTTTCCAATAATCGGCCCCGTTGTTAAGCCTGATGAACCTAAACCACCGGCAACATACATGTTAGCAGTCAGTTCACCAAAGAATGGTGCAAAGTCTGATGTATAACCTCTAGTTCCAATTCTGACTCCTAAACGTTCAGCACTCTTCAATTCAGTAACAAACTTAGTACCACTATTTAGTAAATTATTAATTTCAGTATTAGTGGGAGTTAGATCAAAGCCTTCGTCGTTTTCATGAGTCGCCCCAATGGTTACGATTCCGTCTTTAAATGGAATGATATCATTTTCTGATTCAGGCATCATCACTGGCATTTCGTCAGTTACCTGATTTGAAATTCGCATATCAACTAACTGGCCCTTTTGAGGGCGAATATCGACATGATAATTAAGCGGTTCTAGTAACTGCTTAAGAAAAGCCCCTGGACTTAGTACCAAGTTTGAGAATACAAATTGATCAGACTTAGTTCGTACTGTATTTTCATTAACCAAGCTTACTTGTTCATTAACTAATTTTAGGCCGTTGTTTTTAGCATGGAAAAGAAGTTTTTCAACCAAACCTTCACCGTTAATTTTTGCACCACCTGATACATAAATGCCAGATTCATCACAGCTCACAATGGGCATAAGGTCAGTGATTTCCGCGGCAGATACCTTTCTAACCTCTCCAATTGCTGAAGTTGTTTTAGCTCGTGATTTCGCTAAATCATATAACTCATCGACGGCTTGGGCATCTTTTCGGGTAACAATCGTACCGGTCTGCTCGTATACGCTTTTATCTAAATCTGCATCGTGCACCAATTGTTCGTAAAATTCAGCTCCAGATTGAGCTAAGCTGTACCAGCGCTTATTTCTACGTTTCGATAACCATGGAGAAATAATTCCAGACGCTGCCTTTGTGGCTTGACCGCGGCCGGAATCAAATAAGGTGACCTGTAAATCAGGCTGTTTAGTTAAATAAAAGGCAGCAGTGGCGCCAATGATTCCACCACCGATAATTCCAACTGTCCTCATGTTATCCTCCACTAATGTCTTGGTTTTCTCTCAGCCCAGAATTGGAAGTAATCTGTTCTCAAGGCACCGTTGTAAAGTTTTCGCTTCTTGGTAGCCTTTTGACCATAATACTTTTCGAATTCTAGATCTGAAGTAATAAAGTATTTTGACCAGTCTGTTAATGGGCCGAAAGCCTGCCCCATTTGGCGGTAAAGTTGATGAACCTGTTCCTGTTCGCTCATTCGTTCACCATATGGGGGATTGCCAATCATCACTCCATCGTGTAAATCAGTCTTAAAATCAGCAACAGCAACCTGTTTGAATTGAATGTCTTGGGTTAAGCCAACCTCTCGGGCGTTAGTTTTAGCGATATCAATCATGGAACCATCAATATCAGATGCATGAATTTCTAATGGGCTATCATAATCTGCAAGGCCATCTGCCCTGTCTCGTTCGTCCTCAATCAACTCATTGTCGATAAATCCAAACTGTTCAAATGCAAATTCGCGGTTAAATCCAGGAGCTAGATTACGGGCAATCATTGTTGCTTCAATAGGAATTGTCCCTGAACCACAGAACGGATCCCAAAATGGCATATCTTTGTGCCAATTTGTAAGCAGGATCAATGCCGCAGCTAGGTTTTCCTTCAATGGAGCATTTCCCTTTTCAACTCTGTATCCCCGTTTAAACAACGATGAACCGGTAGTGTCCAAAGTGAGAATTACGTGGTCCTTATTAATTGCAACTTCCAGAGGGTACTTTGACCCTGTTTCAGGTAATCTGGTGTGACGGTGGTAAACGTTTGATAATGAATTAACAATGGCTTTTTTTACAATTGCTTGCACGTCAGGCACACTGTGAAGCGTCGACTTCTGAGACTTGCCTTCCACTGGAAATGCCGCATCCATTGGTAAATATTGTTCCCAGGGAATTGATGTCGTTTGATCAAATAATTCTGTAAATGACTTGGCATCAAACTCGTCGACGATAATCTTGACGCGGTCAGCTACCCGCAACCAGAGGTTAGTTCTTACGATATCCCTTTCTTCTCCAGAAAAACGTACCCGGCCGTTTTCAGTTTGGACTGAGTAACCCAAATCTTTTAATTCATTAGCCACAAGCGATTCAACTCCTGCAGCACAAGTAGCGATTAAATTGAATTTCATATTGTATATCTCAATTCTTTTTTTTATATTTTTAGGTAATAAAAAAGTGGGAGCAAGCTCCCACAAATTCCTGAATGGTGTAGATTCCTGTAAGCCATGTTTTGTGCCTGCCTATCCCCCAGGAAAGGGATATCAGGTAGTAATCATCTATCTCGAAAACAAATGAATGTTTTCCCCCCACACTTGGTTTGTTTTCCGTGTGTGAAGCTCCCCTACCAAAAGTTTGGGTTTCCCGCTCGAGGGGTTTACCGCGTTCCAACACCTAGGTTTCCCTAGGTACTCGTCTCTGTGGCACCTTAAGGATCGCCGGCATAGCCGAAGCCTTAGCCTTAAATCCGCCGTAACTCGTTAGAGTCCCCCGGCTTATTTTTTCACCGAGCACGAACACTACAGGCATTGCAGCCTGTGCGAGCATGGACTTTCCTCAGCTGCCTCAAGGGCAGCCGCGATTACTCAAAATCTACACCATCATGTATTAGAGTCTATGAGACTCGTTTGTACCATTATCAAGTTGTGAACCAAAAACTCTTCTTTCAAGATTTGAAAGCCGTTTTAAAATGTCCATGTTTGTTGCACTAGACATTGCTTGGGTTGCGGCTGGCCTAGTTACTTGGCTAGCACCAGTAGGGCCGCTAGTTTGGTTAGACGAAACAGCAATTTGCTTGTTTAGTTCGTCGACCTGAACCCGAAGCTTTTCATTCTGGTCAGTTAAATCAGAGTTTGCTTTTGAAAAAGTTTCGTAGTCCTTAATAACGTTGTCTAAAAAGGTATCAACGTCGTCAGGATCATAACCCCTCATCTTCTGACGGAATGTTTTTTGTAAAATGTCCTTTGGAGTAAAATTAATGTTTTCCATTTGTCGGTACACCTCATCAATACTTTGCAACAAGCCAAATAATAGAATACCATATTTCATTCATCTTGAAAACCATTATTTAAACTTTCAAAGTATTCCTCTGCGGCGCTTTGAAGATCATCAAAGGTAATCAATCTGTATGGATATGGGTGCTTGTCTGCATATTTTTTTATTACATTATAATCGTACTGCGTTTTTCCAGGATTGTCTAAATCATAGACTAATAATGCACTATCTGTGTGATTAATCATGAATTCTTGGTAATTTCTTAATTGTTGAGGAGAATTATATGGCTGGTTACTGGTTGATGCGAAAAAATCAACTTGCGATTTTATTTGATTATAGATAGCTTGATTATTTTCATTCCAATGGCCAGAGAATTCAGCAAACGGCACCATCATCGACACTTGGAATTCATCTGGGTATTCAGACTTCAATGAATTAGCAGCTTCGATAGTCCACTGTTCAATACCCATTTGTCCACCAGTAATTATCCAGTCGACACCATTCTCAATTTCTGCAGTAATTTCCTTACGGAGAACATAGTTGATTACGTCGCGTTTTTTATCATGATTGTCGAATATTCCAAGCTCATAACTCCGATATCCAGTTACCCAAAGCCTACTCAAGTTACCACCCATACCTATTATTATTTAAAATATTTTTTACTATTGTTATAATATCATTAACGGTGCCCAAAATTTACAAATGTGAAGTACAATTAAGTGTGTTACCGAGGAGGATGCTTAAGTATGACAATCAAATATCCAAATGGGAAAACATTTAATGATGACGAAAATTTTGATAAGCGTCAATCAAGTCAGCGTTCTGTGGACTTCTCAAATCGGGGGATGACGTTAGAAGCCGAGTTAAATAAGAGCAACCAATATTACTTACGTAATAATATTGCGGTAATCCATAAAAAACCTACCCCAATTCAAATTGTTTCGGTAGACTATCCTAAAAGAAGTGCCGCAAGGATTAAGGAAGCTTACTTTCGGCGGGCATCGACTACCGATTATAATGGAGTTTACCGGGGAAAATATATTGACTTTGACGCAAAGGAGACTCAAAATAAAACATCATTCCCATTAAAAAACTTCCATGAACACCAAATTGAGCACATGAGGATGTGCCTTAAACAAGATGGAATATGCTTTGCTATTATTAAATTTGTTTTTGATCAGACCATCTTTGTTTTAAAAGCATCCGATTTAATCCATTTTTGGGATTTGCAAGTCTCTGGGGGGAGAAAATCAATTTCTCGAGAAACGATTGAAAAGTTGGGCTATAAAGTTCAGTACAGAATCAACCCACTTATACCTTATCTCGAGGCTGTAGATTCGTTAATGGAGTAACTTTTTTAGTAAGGAGAGACTTATGTCACAGAATAATCCGCAGCGCGAGGAGCCAACTAGGAGCTCACAGCGCCCAAAAAAGAGAAAATCATTATTTAGAAGAATCATAAAGATAGCCATTTGGGCTTTTGTGATTTTATTTATTTTAGGGGCCGGTCTATTTACATACTATGCGGCTACAGCACCAAAAATTACGGGGGAAGCTCTATCAAGTGATAACTCAACGAAGATCTATGATTCTAAGAACCAAGTTATTTCCAGATTGGGTAGCCAAAACCGGGACTACGTGAAGTCCAATAAAATTCCTGATACTTTAAAGAATGCAGTTGTATCAATTGAAGACCGCCGTTTTTACAAACACCATGGGGTGGATCCAATTAGAATTATGGGAGCTGCAATTGCAAATGTCACGGGATCTTCCCTTGGACTTCAAGGTGGAAGTACTTTAACTCAACAACTAGTAAAGCTGTCCGTATTCTCAACCGCTGCATCGGACCAAACTTTTAAAAGAAAAGCCCAAGAAGCTTGGCTAGCAATTCAAGTTGAAAATAAATATTCTAAGTCAAAAATCTTAGAATTTTACATTAACAAGGTTTATATGGGTAATGGTGTTTATGGCATGCAAACAGCCGCAGAATATTACTATAACAAGACACTTACTAAGTTGACATTGCCACAATTTGCAATGCTAGCTGGGATGCCTCAATCACCTACCCTGTATAATCCATATAAGTACCCTAAGTATGCTACTCAAAGACGTAATGAAGTAATTGATGCAATGGTCAAAAACAAGGCAATTACAAGCTCTCAGGGCCAAAAAGCCAAAAATACTAGCGTTAAGTCAGGTTTAGCAAAAACTCACACTAAAACAACAAGTAGTGAACGATTAAATAAGTACGTTGATGCTTATCTAAAGCAAACATTGATTGAATTAAACAAACGTGGATTCAAACCTAACAGTGGTTTGAAAGTTTATACTAACCTTGATTTAAGCGCACAAAAGAAACTGTATAAGACTTCTAATAGTGATCCTTCAATCGCTTACCCAAGCGATCGTTTCCAAGTCGGAGCAACGATGGTTAACTCAAAAAATGGTAAAGTTGTTGCAATGCAGGGATCCAGAAAAACTAAGGTAGCATTTGGGTTGAATCGGGCTATGCAAACGGGTCGATCCTCAGGTTCTACCGCAAAGCCAATTATGGATTACGGTCCCGCAATTCAGTACCTTAAATACCCTACTTATCAGCCCGTAAAGGATACTCCTTACGTCTATCCGGGCACAAACAAACAGGTAATGGACTTTGATAATAAATATCAAGGCACAATTACGATGCGTAAAGCTTTGGTTGAATCTCGAAACATTCCCGCATTGAGAACCCTAGAAAACGTTGGGGTTCCTAGAGCTCAAAAATTCTTAAAAAATTTGGGAATGCCATTTGATAAGGAACTTGAACTTCAAAACGGAATTGGGTTATACATTTCTTCAGAACAGCTTGCTGCATCGTATGCCGCATTTGCAAATGGAGGCATTTACCACAAGCCATATTTGATCAAAAAGATTGTTCAAGCAAATGGCGAAACTAAGAATTATAAATCAAAGGGTAAGCGAGCAATGTCTCCTTATACTGCATTCATGATTACCGATATGCTTAAAGGTGTCATGGATTCTGAAGATGGCTCTGGTACAGCAGCCAAAACATCTGGTTTATATGAAGCCGGTAAAACTGGTACAACTCAATACCCAAGTGATTACATCAACCAAGTCCCTTCTGATTCTTCGATGGATTCATGGTTCTCTGGTTACACTAAAAACTACTCCTTAGCAATTTGGACTGGGTATGATCATCAATTTAAAGCAAATTCGTACATTACCCAATCACAAACGACAATTGCTCAACAAATTTATAAGAACGTTATGAGCTATGTATCACAAGATAAACCTAATACTGACTGGGTTAAACCAGCGGACGTTGCTTCGAACGGTGGCAACAATTATTACGTTGCTGGCTATCCAAATGCCCAAACTGATAACAGTTCAAATCAGACTACGAGCGGTTTCACCGTTGATAGCAGTTCAAGTTCAGATACTGTCAATGGAACAGTAACCTCTCCTAGATCTGAAGAAGGTACAACTACCTCAGGTACTACCTCAGGATCAACTAGCGGTTCTACTCAATCCGGAACTTCCACCCAGCAGCCAACTGGTGGCTCTGGTAGCGGAACTAGTGGTGGTGGCAATTCTGGTAGCGGTACTGGTGGCGGCGATGGTGATGATACAGATACAGGTGGCACCACTTCATCCAACCAAGGGACTACAAACTCTGGTGGAACTTCAGACACAGGTGGCAATTCCAACAATAGTGGTAATAGTACAACAACTGGAGGAGACACTGGAAATAGTGGATCTACCAACAGCAATACAGGAGCTACTACGGGGAATAATAGTACAGGATCTGACAATTCAGGTGCAGATGCTTCTGAATAATTCAACTAAAAAACAGGATTCAATGATTAATTCATTGAATCCTGTTTTTTTGACTATTTGAAATTAATGAATGGAATTTCTGGTCCCGAATAGTGGTCGTCGTCTGAATTGTGACCACCAGAACTACCCTCTCGTTTGGCGGTATATGCTTGAATCTGGGCAGCTGAATGGAGATTGAGCTTATCCCAATTTAACATGATCCGGTCCATATATTTTAAGTTGTAGACCTGATTTAAGACAGCTTCGCGCAGAGCTAACGAAATTATTTCTGAAGAGTAGTGGTCAATGTCTAACCAGCCACTAATGGTTTCCATTTCAATTGGAGACAAGGTTCTCCCAAATTCCTGTTCGATGTTATTAAACACTTCTGAACGATCTATATTAACGTTTGCTGAAGCCGGTGTGTCCTTTTCTTGCACATCATCTGTAGACTGATTTTGAACCAAATCCAGTAGTTTTTCATACATTGGTGAAAAGTCATAGGCATCCACCTGTCCGTTTGGACCAGTGACTCGTGTGATGGTTGCATTCTTATGCTCGATTAGGCGGTGAAACAATTCGAAAATTTTATCCTTCGAAAAACCTGTCATAGATACTAATGTTTGAATGTTTGGCATTGGAATTACTAATTCTTGATCATGCTTAATTAGCAAATAAATTAGTAACTCATCATTCGACAACCCAATCTGGGGGTAATGTTGTAACAACAAATTATTGATACTTGTAGATCCTTGAAAAATGTTTTTCAACGAGTTATCTGCCAAAAAAATCCCCCCTGATTTCTGTATTTTTCTTTTATGGGTAAATTCGGTTTAACAATCTTGGGAATGGAATCGCTTCACGAACATGGTCTTCACCAGTGATCCAGGTGATAGCCCGTTCTAATCCCAAACCAAATCCGGCATGAGGAACACTACCATACTTCCTCAAATCTAGGTACCATGAATATTCTTTTGGATCAAGACCAGCCTTCTTTATCTGGTCAAGTAAATAATCATAATCAACTGCCCGTTCTGAGCCGCCAATAATCTCGCCGTATCCTTCAGGAGCCAATAAATCAGCACAGATAACTACATCATCACGAGTTGGGTGTGGCTTCATGTAGAATGGCTTGATTGCCTTTGGATAGTTCAGAACGAACACTGGTTGCTCAAAATGGTCAGCCAAGAATGTTTCCTCTGGTGAGCCAAAGTCAGCCCCCCATTGAACATCAAAATCATTTTTTTGCAGAAGCTCGATCGCTTCATCATAGCTAATTCGAGGATATGGTAGCTTAGTGTACTTTTTGAGTTGTTCTACGTCACGATCAAGTGTCTCTAAATCTGTGGCACAGTTATCAATTACATTTTGAACTAGAAAAGCAATGTATTGTTCTTGAATTTCCAAACTTTCGTCTTGATGCATGAATGCCATCTCTGGTTCAATCATCCAAAATTCAATTAAATGACGGCGAGTTTTAGATTTTTCAGCTCTAAATGTTGGTCCAAATGTGAACACTTTTCCGAAGGCCATCGCCCCTGCTTCAGCATACAGTTGGCCACTTTGTGACAAGTAAGCATCACGGTCAAAGTATTCAGTGTGGAACAAGTCTGTTGTCCCTTCCGGCGCACTTCCCGTTAAAATTGGTGAATCTACCTTAGTAAAGCCTTCTTTATTGAAAAATTCATAGGTAGCCCGAATTATTTCGTTTCTGATTCTCATAATTGCATGTGGTCTACTTGACCTTAGCCATAAGTGACGGTGATCCATCAAAAAATCGATTCCATGTTCTTTTGGAGTAATTGGATAATCATTTGACTCAGAAACCACTTCAATATCTTCGACTTCAAGTTCATAGCCAAACTTTGAACGTGAATCTTCGTGAACAACTCCAGTTACCCACATACTTGTTTCTTGGCGAAGCTCTTTAGCAAGCTCGAAGGTTTCTTCAGCAACGTTATTTTTGACAACGACTCCTTGGAAAAATGCTGTGCCATCTCGTAACTGCAAGAAAGCAATCTTCCCACTTGACCGTTTATTAGTTAACCAAGCACCAATTTTCACTCTCTCATCAACGTATTTTGGTGCGTCGATCATATTAATTTCTTTCACAATTGATCCTCCAAATTATTTATTAACACTGAGC
This sequence comes from Lentilactobacillus curieae, assembly GCF_000785105.2. NCBI lineage: Bacteria > Bacillati > Bacillota > Bacilli > Lactobacillales > Lactobacillaceae > Lentilactobacillus > Lentilactobacillus curieae. The sequence goes on from NZ_CP018906.1 coordinate 1,880,168, forward strand.
ATGTAATTCTTAATTCGTGTCACTGCATCAATAAGATTATCAAGACTAGCAGCATAACTCAACCTAAGATATCCTGGCATTCCAAATGCTGCACCGTCAACAACAGCCACGTGAGCTTTTTGGAGTAATTCCTCAACTAATTCACCAGAATTGCTTAAACCAGCGATTCTAACTGCTTCTTCAACATTTGGGAATAGGTAAAATGCACCTTGAGGTTTTGTTTGTAATTTAAATCCGGGCACCTCTGCCAGCAATGGGAACACCTTGTTCAAACGGTCCTCAAATGCTAACCTCATTTCTTCAACAACTGATTGATCTCCAGTCAACGCAGCAATTCCTGCATATTGGCTAACAGCTGCTGGATTACCGGTAGAATGAGATAATATTGCGTTGACCTTTGAAATTATCTCAGGAGCACCTGCAACATAACCTACCCTCCAGCCAGTCATTGAATAGGCTTTAGATAGTCCGCTAACCAGAATTGTTTGGGCAACTATGTTGTCATCTAATTGAATTAAAGATGTATACTGATTGCCGTTATAAACTAGGCTGCTATAAATATCGTCAGCAATGATCAACACATTGTGCATAATTGCCCAATTACCAATTTCTGTGAGCTCATCCTTGGTATAAATAGTTCCTGTCGGATTCTGAGGTGAATTGATCACGAGCACACGAGTATTTTTAGTGGTAACCGCATTTAGTGAGTCAATTGTCACTTTAAACTCACCATTAGTTTTAACCATAACTGGTTTAGCCGATGCTAAAACAATTTGTTGTTCGTAACTTACCCAACCCGGTTGCGGAATTAAAACTTCGTCGTTCTCATTAACTAACGCCTGCATTAGCACATATAGAGCCATTTTTGCCCCGTTGGTAATGCTAATGTTGTCAGGACTATAAAAAACATCAAAGTCTTCTTTGATGCGTTGAGATACCGCTTCTTTTAATTCATAGATTCCACTTGCTGGAGTATAAAAACTGGTTTTACCAGATTTAATTGCTTCAATTGCTGCTTGATCAATAAAATCAGGGGTCTCAAAATCAGGTTCACCAATTCCAAGGTTGATGACGTCAATCCCATCAGCCTTCATTTGTTTGGCAAGATTAGATACTTTAACGGTTGCTGATGGTTTTACGGCTAATGCGCGTTTTGAAAATTTCATTTGCTTTAAGACTCCTTAAATGTTTGCAATTAATTTTTTGATTTTACCAGTTTTAAAGTCAGTGGTAGCAAAACATAGCTTACCCGATTTATTAACGTAACTAACCACCCAATAGGGTTTAGACTTCTTTAAGGTAATTGCAATCCCATTAATTTTTTTGGGCTTTTTAGTATTTTCAATCGATTGCTTGATTTGGTCTGCCGTAAGTCCAGATTTTTGGTCGATAATCGTTACCTTACCACCCTTTTTAGCGATAACTACGTAAATCGCCTTCCCACGCTTATCATTGCCAGAAACTGAGTAGTAAGTTTTTCCTAGGTTCGAATTGTAAAACCCGTTTACATTTTTTATGCCTGCATATTTTTGTGCAATTTGAAGAGCCTCGGATTTAGCTGTAACCATCGGCTTTTCAGCTTGGTGAAAGACGATAAAAACACTAAACAGTACAATCAGCAGAAATAAGATCAACCCAATCCAGAACTTTCGATTTGATTTTTTAATTCTTCTTTGGCGTTGCATATCATGACTCCCATCGTTTTAACTATCCTTAAGTATAGCAAATAATTAATCGTGAAACCGGGTTACTAATGCTTTTCATAAAAACTTAGCATATTAACAATTGATTCATCTAAGCTACCTGATTCAATCGGAATGTTGCTATCAATGTTGGCCATCATAATCGACCCGTAGTGTTTCGTTACCGCTCTGGGATCAAGGATAAAAACCGTTCCGATATCATCCTTAGTTCGTAAAAGCCGACCGATTCCTTGACGCATTTTCAGGGTCGCGTTTGGCAAACTAATCGAGTAAAACGGATTTTGTTTATTCATCCTGGCTCGTTGATATAGTGCACTGTTGTACGGATCCGTTGGCACGTCAAACGGTAACTGAGCAATTATCAGGTTTTCCAATAGGTCCCCGGGAAAGTCAACACCAGACCAGAAGGTTCCCGTTCCTAATAAAATTGCTGGTTCCTGTTGTCCAAACGCCCGGCTAATTTTATTAGCAGTTCCGTTGACTCCTTGCGCTAATACCATTCTAGTTTCAGTAAAGCCATCTTCAGCCATAAAGTGGTATGTCTGTCGAATTGCATCCAGTGAATTGAACAACACCATTGTTTGTCGAGGGGAGTTTCTGAATATTCGCTGAATTGATTCACTTAAGAAGTGGTAGTACTTTTCTGTACCTACTTCTGAGTCTGGTTCAAAACTATTTACCATGTAAATTCTTGCTTTGTCACTGGCAGCAAAGTCACTCTTTAGTCGTCTAGAAATAACGTCGTTTCTTTGTAGTCCCAAGTTGTCAAAGATAAACTTTGATTTTTTTGAAGAAAAAATTGTCGCTCCGGTAAAAGTTGGCTTTTCAAAGTTATTGTAGATTGTCTTCTTCAAATAGTTAGCTGTTTCAAAAATTGCGCAGTTGAAACTTAAGGTTTCATAATTCGTAATGTCGTCAACGGTAATCCAAAATACTTGTTCTGAGAAGTGATTGATGAATAGATCAATCACCGTCAATAAGTCAACCAGACGGGTTTCTAACTTTTCAAGTTGCTGAAACCAGGACTTTAACTCATGTTTGTCAGAATCAACCATTGCTTGGTTATTGTTGTTCACTTCGGATTGTAACCGTTTAGCATACTTAGTTAACTGCTTTAGTTTAGGAGCAATTTCACCCTTGAGGTTAGTTAATAAATCTAGATACTGGTCACGGTTTTTGGCGTTCACATTTACCTGAAGCTTGGAGTTTGCTTTTTTATAACTGGCCCTAGAGATGATTTGCTTAAATATAGTTGAGAACGTTTCGTTGACACTTGCTCTTGCTGAACTTAAAAGCCACACTAATTTTTGCTTAGAGCTGCTCAAGGACTCGTTGTTGCTGAAGATTTCCGCGGATAGGGCATAGCGAATCCCAATCGATGTCCTGTCAAAATCGGCTAGAATCATTCCTGGAAGAATTTGTTGCTTATTTTCGGTACGTACTGATTCTAAAAATTGCTGTGTTTCATCAATACATAAGTAAGGTTTTTCGTTGAGCTTAGAAAATCCTTCCCAATTCGATAGTAAATACGAGTGATTAACGATTATAAAGTTTGCCCGCTTAGCGTTTTGAATGTTGAACCGTAGAAAATCATCTGAAAAAAACGGGTTGTCAGAATTTATTTCTTTTGTGCTGCGATGGTTTATAGATTCAAGAAGCCCGTTTTGGTCAACGTTCAGATGTAACTCGTCCAAGTCACCTGTCTTTGTCATGGTCAACCACACTAAAATCTGACACTTCAAAAACGAATTATGAGGGTGCGAATCGCTACTGTATAAAACAGTTTTAAACTTACTAAGATCAATATAGTGAGAGCTCCCCTTTAAAATAACGCTCGATGTGTGAAATGGTAAGCCGTCATTTAGGAGTGGGATTGTCTGGTCCTGCAACTGTTGTTGCAAGTAATTTGTTGCGGTACTGATAACGACTTGCTTTTTCTCCGCTAAATAAGCGAATGGTAAGCTATAACCCAAAGATTTACCAACTCCAGTGGGAGCTTCAATGATTAGGTTCTTGCTACCACTTTGGTTATCCTCTGAATAATTGTTATAAATCATGTTCATCATGGTATTTTGCTGAGGACGAGACTCTAAATTATCAGGCAAGACCTTCTGCTTTTGACGCTTGTTTTTGGGATAAGTGGCAACGACCTTTTCTTGAGAATTTGATAACAATTCTTTTTTTCGAAGCACTATTCCATTTGCTATGTACAAATAGTTAGGTATTGGCTTAGCGGTTGGTTGCGACCGATTGTCTGCGTCCATCCGCTTTAAAACTTCAAAGGTGTCTAGAGGTAAGTTTGGCCGCACCCTGACAATTTGTGAAAGTGTCATTGCCGGTAATTCTTGCAATTGCTTGAACAACACAATCAGTAATTTTGAAGTTGCGTAGGCATCGCCATTAGCTGAATGCGGATGCTTGTGGAAAATATTGAAGTACTTACTTAAATCTGACAGTCGGTAACTAGTTAGCGTCGGTAGTAATAGCTGACTTAAAGTTACCGTGTCGATAGCTTCCAATTCCAGCTCTGGGTATCCAGCTCGCTGAAATTCGCTATTTAAAAATGGGTAATCAAAATTAACGTTGTGGGCAACAAATATCGTGCCCTGCAACAATTTATAGATTGTTCCAGCTAAAGCATCAAATGGCTTAGCAGAGTCTAATCTCTGTTGATTGATACCTGTTAATTGGCTAATCCGTGACGAAATTTCCCGATTGGGATTGATGTCCGTCGTAAATTCATTAATAATTTCATTGTTTTGTACTTGATAGCAGCTAAATTGAATTATTCGATCTTCATTAGCTGAGTCGGTTCCAGTTGTTTCCATATCAACAACTGAGTATATTGAATTGCTATTCATTGATTTCACCGCTACTTTTTCGCTTAATTACTCTCATTATGATACTACATTTACTACTGTCTAATCTAGTCAACTAGATGTTATGAAACGTTAAAATATAACCTTATTCGTAAAAAGCGGTTTGATTTATGATAAAATTGGACTGTTTGAAAGCGAGCGATTATTGTGAAAAAAACTACATCTGCAAAAAGTTTTGCGAAGATTATTTTATTCGGTGAGCACAGCGTTGTTTATAAACAACCAGCAATAGCTTTGCCACTATATTCAGTTGACGTTAACGTAACAGTCACTCCCAGAGATACTGGTCAATGGATAGAAAGTCGTTACTACGACGGACCAATTGATCGACTTAACGGTAACCTGCTAGGAGTAAAAAAATTAATTAATTGGATTGTGACTAATGTTGGTGATCCAGCGGTTACCTTTACCTTAAAAATTACTAGTAAAATTCCATCTGAGCGTGGTATGGGGTCTTCTGCAGCTACTGCTGTTGCAATTACCCGTGCGCTATACGATTTCTTTGAAGTTCCCCTTTCACGAGCCGAACTTTTGAAAATTGCTAACATTGAGGAACTGGTAACTCATGGTAATCCTAGCGGAATTGATACGGCCACCGTTAGTTCAGATAATCCAGTCTGGTTTGTGAAGAACCAGCAAAACGAACAAATTGACTTTAATTTATCTAGCGACTTTTTAGTGGTCGCTGATAGTGGAATTAAAGGAAAAACATCTGCAGCGGTCGGATTGATTGCTGAAAACAAAATTACCAATCCAGATGCGGTAAATCCACTGATAAAACAACTTGGTCAGATTGCAATCCAAGCACGTGAAGGTTTGCGAGCAGCTAACTCAGGATTAATTGGTAAACTGATGACTGAGAGCCACCAAATTCTTTGTAAATTAGGTGTGAGTACACCCACCCTTGACCGCTTTGTCAAATTAGCAATTAACAGTGGTGCTTATGGAGCCAAATTGACAGGAAGTGGTATGGGTGGTTGTATGATTGCCCTAGTTGATTCAAGTCAAAAAGCTCAGAAACTTGCCACTACGTTAAGAAATGCAGGGGCCACTTCAACTTGGATTCAATCATTTAAAAATTATGGCTATAAGACGGAGGTAGAAGATGACTACATCGGCTAATAACCAAGGGACTGCAATTGCTCATACTAATATTGCGCTGGTAAAGTATTGGGGAAAAATTGACTCTGAGCTAACCCTCCCGTACACTGGGAGCTTATCTCTCACGTTAGATAAGTTTTACACCGAAACAAAGGTAACGTTTAACGAAGAGTTATCAGCAGATAAGTTGGTTGTGGATGGAATTCCCCAAGACAACGTGAATAAAGCGAAGAAAGTTTTGAATCGCGTAAGACAGTTGTCTGGAATAGAATCTTTTGCAAAAGTTGAATCAGCAAACTTTGTGCCAACTTCTGCAGGATTTGCTTCCTCTGCATCCGCATTCGCAGCAATGGCTGCCGCCAGTGCATCTGCAGCTGGGCTTCAGCTTAGTTCTAAAGACTTATCGAGATTAGCTAGACTTGGATCAGGCTCTGCTAGTAGATCCGTCTTTGGCGGGTTTGTTGAGTGGCTGCCCGGAACAGATGATGAATCCTCCTATGCGTATCCATTGGAAGATGTTGTGCTAACCGACATTTTTGTGTTAGCAGTTAACATTAGCTCTAAGAAAAAGCAAGTATCAAGTGGTGAAGGCATGAAACGCTCAGCTAGCACCTCACCTTACTACGCTGATTGGCAAAAAGTAGTTGCTGAAGACTTAATCAACATTAAGCACGCTTTAAAAACCGATGACTTCTCACTTTTGGGTCAAATTGCCGAAGCAAATGCCATGAGGATGCATTCATTAACGCTTAGCTCCCTTCCACCGTTTACATATTTTGAACCCGGAACACTGAAAGTAATCAAACTGGTTCAGGATTTAAGGAGTCACGGAGTCGAGTGTTATTACACGATTGATGCGGGACCTAACGTCAAAGTTCTCGTACAGTCTAACAATCTGGAAGCAGTAAAAACAGCTCTATCAGAACAATTTGGAGCTACGAAAATTTCTGAAGCTAAGCCTGGCCCAGAAATTGAATTATTAGATAATTGAAAGGACATGATGGCTTGATTACAGCAAAGGCCCCTGGAAAACTTTATATCGCAGGTGAATACGCAGTGGTTGAACCTGGTTATCCTTCAATCATTGTAGCCTTAGATCAATTTGTCACTGTGCAAATCGAACAAAGCGAGGGATTTGGTAAAATCGTCTCCCATCAATATCAGGATGGAGCCGTTCGTTGGCGTAGAAACGGTGATCAAATGGTGATCGATAATCGGGATAATACATTTAGCTACATCATTTCAGCGATTTCGATTACAGAAGAATATGCACAATCACTTGGAAAACCAATGAAAGTATATGATTTATTCGTCAACAGTCAGCTAGACAGTCCCAACGGACGCAAATACGGTCTAGGATCTTCGGCTGCAGTGACTGTGGCAACCATTAAAGCCCTTTGTCAGTTCTACAATCTTCCCCTTACTAAGGCCAAACTTTTCAAGCTGGCAGCGATTGCTCATCTAGATGTCCAGGGTAACGGATCCCTTGGAGACATTGCAGCAAGCGTGTACGGCGGCTGGATTGAATATCGGTCCTTTGACCGTGAGTGGTTGATGTCCATGAGAAACACGGCCGGATTGCTAGATATTATCAACCAACCTTGGCCTGATTTAAAAATCACCCAATTAACTCCACCAAAAGAATTAAAGTTGATTATCGGTTGGACCGGTTCACCTGCTTCTACTTCGCATTTAGTCGACAAAGTGACGATTAAAAAAAGCAGTAACCGTGAGGCGTATCTCAAATTTCTCTCTGCAAGCAAACAATGTATCGAATCTCTTCTTATCGGGTTTAACAATGGTATCATTGAACAAATTGAATCTGGGATTTTAGAAAATCGCCATATTTTAAATGCTCTATCAGAATTTACTCAAGTTCAAATTGAAACTCCAATGTTAAAGAGAATGTGCGACATCGCAGTCAACCACGGTGCTGCTGCAAAATCTTCAGGTGCAGGTGGTGGTGACTGTGGGATTGTAATTATCGATGACAATGTTGACTCGAATGCGCTAATTAAGGACTGGCAATCAGAAGATATCACCCCACTACCACTTAAAGTTCATGAAGTTGTTGACGTCAAATCTTAGGAGGCAATTATCGTGGTTTCTAAACAATCACACCGTAAGGATGAACATATTTCATTAGCTGAACACTTTTATGAAGATAATCACTCAGATTTTAATGACATACGCTTAGTGCCAACATCACTTCCGCATTTTAATGTAGACGATGTTGATATTAGTACTGAAATTTCTGATCTTAAGTTCAAAGTGCCATTTTTTATCAACGCAATCACTGGTGGTAGCGAACAGTCAGCGAAAATAAACCAAAGGCTTGCAAAAATTGCAGCAAACACTGGCCTGGCAATGGCAGTTGGTTCTCAAAGTATTGCGATAAGTGACCCAACTCAGGAGGCAAGCTTCTCCGTCGTTCGGGAGAACAACCCAGATGGAATCGTTATTGCTAACATTGGAGCTAACCACGGAGCTGACGTGGCAAACAAAGCGGTGGAAATGATTAATGCTGATGCACTGCAAGTTCACATTAATGCGGCACAGGAGCTGGTGATGCCTGAAGGAGATCGTGAATTTAACTTTATTGACAACATCAAAAATATTATTGATGAAGTTTCGGTTCCGGTAATCGTCAAGGAAGTCGGCTTTGGAATGAGCCAACAAACTATTACTGAATTAACGCAACTAGGCGTAAAAATTGTTGACGTTAGTGGTATGGGTGGAACCAATTTTGCAAAGATTGAAAATTTCCGCCGTTCCGACAAGACCATGCCTTATATGGCGGATTGGGGACTGACAACTCCTGAATCCCTACTTGAAGCCTCACCCATTAATTTGGATATCGACGTCATTGCATCTGGTGGCGTTAAAAATCCATTAGATATGGCAAAATGTTTCTCACTTGGTGCCAAACTGGTTGGAATGTCTGGCGAATTTCTTCATCAACTGTTAACGTATCCGGAAGATGAAACCGTTGTGGAACACGTTAACGATTGGATATACGGACTAAAGACCATCATGGTTTTAACCAATTCTCAAAAAATCTCTGACTTAACTAAGGTAGACCAAATCCTTAGTCCACAATTAACAGCATATAAAAAACAACGCGGTAGCGGATTATTTTAAAAAACGTCTCAGTGGCTTTCATAACGAAAGTCTGAGACGCTTTTTATTTAAGCTTGATATCTAAGTCCCTTGGGGAAGAAATTCTTCACCGTTGTCCCCACTAACTTACCAAATCCAACTGGTAAGCCTTCACAGACTAATTGGTACCAACCCTTGGGGTTAGATTCAGTAATTGTAAACGTATCACCATGAACATATTTACGCCACTGATCATCATCAATATTCAACTGATGCTTGTTCTCATTCTCAGTTAATGCCAATCCCAAAGCAAAACTAGGTTCAAATCTCCCCTTCTTAAACTCGCCAAGAGGAAAGCCGATTTTAACAATTTTCACCTTACTGAGATCAGGTAAATCATAGTTACTTGAAAACAAGGAATCTTTGTAAACAACTAAGTCTTTGAAGTCAGCATCGATTTGGTTTTCTTGTAAAAACTTTTTAAAATAGTCCGTCTGGTCTTTATTTGGACGCTGAAGATTTTTATTTTTCCAGAAAGGCTTGATCTTTGATGACACTTTGCCGTTGCCTTTCACCAATTTCGCGATAAAGTGGCCTTCACCGTTGAAGTGAAACGGAAATAAACGGACACAATTACTTAAATCAGAATTACCATTGCCCCACTCCGGACGACCATCATCCATACCGGCAAATTTCTTAATTGGTTTAATCGTAAAGTCATAGTTTTCAACCAGCCATGAAATTATTTGTTCATCTTCTTCTGGAGCAAAAGTACAGGTTGAATAAATTAGTTCACCACCAGGTTTGATTGTCTTAACAGCCTCCGTCAAAATTTCGCGTTGGCGGGTCGCACACTGGCCTGGATAATCAAGACTCCAGTAATCCATAGCTGCTGGGTCTTTTCTAAACATTCCTTCACCAGAGCAAGGGGCATCCACTAGAACTTTATCAAAATATTCTGGGAAGGCACTGGCAATTTTTTCTGGATTGGTATTCGTGATCACCGCATTTCGGATGGAAAAACGCTCGATGTTTTCAGCCAATACTCCAGCTCGTTTACTATCAATTTCGTTGGCAACCAGAAGGCCCTGATTCTCCATAAAACTGCCTAGATGAGTAGTTTTACCACCAGGAGCCGCACAAAGGTCCAAAACTCGTTCCCCTGGCTTCGGATGCGCAACTTCACCAACATACATTGCACTTGGTTCTTGGCTATAGACTAAGCCACTTTGGTGGGTTAATGATTTGCCGTCTACTTTACCGAAATAGCCAAATTCACAATGGTCCGCTTTTGTGCCAATTGGTAACTTTGCAGTATACCCCCTTTTTAAGGGGTTGACTCGATAACCATGGTTAGGTTCTTTTTCGAAACCAGCAAAAAATTCTTTTGCTTCCGTTTCGCCTAATAAATCTGTGTATTTTTGTTTAAAATCCGTTGGTAGTTCCACGTTATGATGCTCCTTCAAGCAAATTATATATTGTTCAGTCTAATTGACCCCAATCGATATTTACGTTACTATAAACGCCATATGGACTAAGGAGTGATACTTATCGCAAAAAAATTAATCGCCCTTGACTTAGACGGGACGACTTTAAACGACAAGCCAGCAATTTCTTTTAAAACTAAGCAGGCAATCGCGGCTGCTCAACAACAAGGTTATGTTGTCAGTATTGTAACTGGCCGCCCTAACCGAATTTCTGAAAACTTTTATGATGATCTTGGACTAAATACGCCAATGATCAACTTCAATGGTAACCTAGGTATTTTACCACATAACCACTGGGAACTTGAATACCAGTACACAATTGAAAAAGATATCGTAATGGATTTACTAGAAAAAAGCAAGCAGCTTGGAATTAACTTGTTAGCGGTTGAAGGTAGAAACATGTTTTTGGCCAACCATGGTGCAAGAAATAGTTTTGGCTTCTTCCCAACGGTAATCAAATCAAATGAAGTTCTTAATCAACAGAGCTTAAAGGATAATCCAATTAGCATCACGGTTGAACTTCAACCGGAAGCCAAGGAAAGTTTTATGGCATACACTAGAGCTAATTTTGGTGATGTGGTTGACGTTGCACCGTGGGGAGGCCCGCACGCAGTTGTTGAAGTGACAACAAAAGGAATTCAGAAAGCTACTGGGCTGAAGGTATTATCTGATTACTACGGAATTCGTCAAGATGATATTTATGCTTTCGGTGATGAAGCTAATGACCAATCCATGATTAGTTATGCTGGTCATGGAATTGCCATGAAGAATGCAATTCCAAGCATTAAACAGATCGCAACTGACGTAACGGACTTCACTAATGACGAAGACGGAGTTGCAAGGTACCTTAAAGATCATATGGACATTGCGGTTGGCTTGTAGAATTTAATTATAAAATAAAGGACTGGCTAAAGGATATTTATCCTTAGCCAGCCTTTTTTTGTTATTTTTTATTCTGATTCTGGGTGAAACAATCTGGTTGCTTCAACAGCTTTTCTCCAACCAGAATAAAGTCTTTCCTTCTCATCCTCAGCCATCTTCGGTTCAAATTCATCACCAGTTTTGACCGTTTGCTTGATTTCTTCAACGTTATTCCAAAAACCAACCGCCAATCCCGCAAGGTAGGCAGCTCCTAAAGCGGTAGTTTCAGAAATTGATGCCCGCTTAATTGGAGTATTTAAAATGTCAGCCTGAAATTGCATCAGATAATTATTGTTAGCAGCACCACCATCAACTGCGAGTGCCTTAATGTCAATTCCAGTTTCTTTTGACATTGTGTCAACAACGTCACGAGTTTGGTATGCTAATGAATCTAAGGTAGCCCTTACAAACTGAGCTTTATTTGTCCCTCTAGTTAGTCCTAAAACAGCTCCTCTGGCGTCTTGATCCCAGAAAGGTGCTCCTAACCCTGTAAAGGCTGGAACAACGTAGACGCCTTCTGAGGACTCAGCTTCAAGTGCCAATTGCTCGGATTCTGGAGATTCCTTAACCATTTGCATTCCATCACGTAACCACTGAATAGCAGAGCCCGCAACAAAGATACTTCCTTCAAGGGCGTAATTCACCTTACCATTAATTCCATAAGCAATCGTGGTCAACAGGCCATTGTTAGAAAGAGTTGGTTCTTCGCCGGTGTTCATCACGATAAATGCACCAGTTCCGTACGTATTCTTAACCATTCCTCTTTCGAGAGCCATTTGACCAAACAAAGCAGCCTGTTGATCGCCGGCAATTCCAGCAACTGGAACCTGAACGCCAGAAAAAGTATAACCTGCAGTATAGCCATAGACTTCTGATGATTGCCTTACTTCAGGAAGCAATGATTCAGGAATATTTAAATCTTTCAGAATATCTTGATCCCAGGTCAAATCATGGATATTAAATAGCATCGTCCGGCTAGCATTGGTGTAATCCGTTGCGTGAACTTTGCCGCCAGTTAGTTTCCAGAGAATCCAAGTATCGATGGTTCCAAAGAGCAAGTCGCCCCTTTCTGCTCGTTCCCGAACTCCTGGAACATTGTCCAAAATCCACATGATCTTAGTTGCAGAAAAATAAGAATCTATCACCAATCCGGTTTTTTCATGAATCATATCACTAAGCCCATCGGATTTAAGCTTATCCGCAATCCCCGCAGTTTGTTTAGATTGCCAAACAATCGCGTGATACACGGGCTCGCCTGTATTCTTGTCCCAGATAATTGTGGTTTCACGTTGATTTGTGACCCCAATCCCCCGAACTTTGTAAGGTGGAATGTCCCCACCAATCAAAGATTCCGAAATCACTGATTGAACAGCATTCCAAATTTCGTTGGCGTCGTGTTCAACCCAACCAGATTTTGGAAAGTATTGGTGAAACTCTCTTTGAGACTTAGCCACAATTTCACCAGCATTATTGAAAATAATCGCCCGAGTGCTAGTGGTCCCCTCGTCCACAGCCATTATGTATTGTTCGTCACTCATACTTTTTCTCCGTTTCAATCATTTATTTACTCGAATTACATCTAGTTTATTATACAATACCTGAAGCGGTTACACCATTAGCTCACCAAATAAAAAAGACCCGTTTCCGGATCTCCTTTACTTTTCGTCACTCTTTAGAACGCCACCAACACTGTAACGGTTGGGTTGCATTTCGTTGAGGATTACGTGAACGTGTTCTGCCGGAGCACCAGTATTTTTTACAACTGCACTAGTTACGTCCTCAATAAGTCCTTTAAGCTGATCTTGGCTTCTACCAGCGATTAAGTTAATGTTTACGATTGGCATCAGATAGTCCTCCAATAAATTAGTTTACAAAAATTATACTTTAATCAGCTCTGGTAAACAACAGGTATGGTAAATTTCCATCGTAAAGCATTGAATGATGTTACAATATCATTATTAAAAAATTGGAGGCTACCATGAAACCAATTAGAAACTATTCAGCATGTACCAGTATGATTGTTGGGAAAAAAGCTAGTATTGATGGCTCAATAATGATTGCTAGAAACGAAGATAGTAAAGCATCATGGCCAAAAAACTACGTTGTTCATCCTGCTAAGGACTTTAACGAGAAACAAACATTTAAGTCCACTGATAACGGGTTTACCATGCAGTTGGAATCTCACCAAGCACAATATTCAGCAACTCCTGAATGGACTAATAAATTTGGCTTATTCGAAGAAAATGGGTTTAACGAATTCGGTGTGGCAATGAGTGCGACTGAAAGCACCTACACTAATGACCGAGTCTTGGCCGTGGATCCACTGGTTAAAGACGGGATCGGTGAAGAAGCTATGATCACCGTTGTCTTACCTTACGTAAAAACAGCAAGAGAAGGAGTTGCTAGACTCGGACAAATCATTGAACATTACGGTACGGATGAGTCTAACGGAATTTTGTTTGCTGATAGCAATGATGCTTGGTATATGGAAACTGGTGGTGGCCATAATTGGGTTGCGATTAGAATTCCCGATGACGCCTACGCAGTGATTGCCAATCAGATGGCTATTCAGAATATTGACTTCTCAGATTCAGATAACTTCATGTGGTCAACCGGGATTCGTGAGTTTGTAAATGAGAATCATTTAAACCCTGATCCATTGGAAACTAGCTTTAACTTTCGAGAAATTTTTGGTACTTCTGATTTATCAGATACTTATTACAATACCCCACGTGTTTGGTACGGGGTAAAGATGTTTTCACCAAATGAAGAGCACCTGCCAACTGATTTTGACATTCCATTTCTTCACCGTGCTAATCGAAAGTTAAGTGCCTTCGATGTCCAAGATTATCTCAGTTCTCACTACCAAGGGACAGAGTATGATCCAATTGGCGAAGGCTCAGACAAAGATAAGAGACGTTTTAGGCCCGTTAGTGTTGCTAAGACACAAGAGGCTCACATCTTGCAAATTCGCCCGGACATGCCAATTGAAGCCAATTTGCAGTGGTTATCAATGGGGGTCGGAGCTCAGAGTGTCTTTGTTCCATTTTATGCGGGAGCTACTGATACACCCGACTACTATCAAGACACTAAGGGCGAGTATGAACCCGGCAAAGCTTATTGGGTATACAAACAAGCTGGTGTATTAGTTGATTCTCACTACCTCGAGCTGGGCGGTTTCCTAAGTGAAACCCAGCAAAACCTACGGATTGAATTTAACCAGAACCTAATGACTGCCGACAAGGCAATTAAAGAAATGTCTGGTAAAGAATTACAAGCCTATGTCACAAAGGTCAACTTTAAAAATGCGAAAGCCGGCTTGGATGGATATAACTCATTGATTAGTAAATTGATTACAAAGTCGACTGACTTTTCTCCAATCAATTATAAACAAGACGTTAATTTGTAATTTTTGAGTAACAAAATTTTCGCAATAAAAAGGAGCTACGATGAAATGCATCGTAGCTCCTTTTTGTTACTATACTCATTTATTATAAATTCACACTGCCACTATCATAAATAAGCGCATGCGTGACAGTAAGCATCAGGAGTGAATCCCGCTGTTCGCGAAATTCACTATCTGTTGCTTTTGTCGGGGCACTACGACTGAATCAAAGATTCATGTAGTGCTCCCATCCTTGTGGGGGTGCTAAGACGAAATCAAAGATTTCTGTAGCACTCCCTATTTTTGAGCGGGTTCTTCATAGTCGCCATTAGGACACACAACTTGAACTCCACCCTTAACCTTCTTTTCTACTAAGAAGTGGCCATCCTTCGGACAGTCGCGACCAATTGGCTTATCCCAAGAAACAAAATCGCAATCAGGGAATCTAGAACAACCGTAAAAGATTCTATTCTTTTTGGATTTTCTTTCAATAACTTGTCCCTTGTGGCACTTAGGACAAATCACACCGATTTCCTTAACGATTGGCTTAGTATTACGACAATCTGGGAAACGTGAACAAGCATAAAACTTCCCGTAACGTCCCATTTTAATAACCATTGGGGCACCACAAATATCACAATTAAATCCAGCTGGTTCATCCTTAATTTGGATTTTTTCCATTTTTTCGGTAGCTGAATCAACTTCCTCAGAGAATGGTTTGTAAAATGAATCGACGACCTTGACCCAGTCTTCAATTCCATCTTCGACTTTATCCAAATCGCCCTCTAAGTTGGCTGTAAAATCAACGTTTACCACATCGGGGAAATATTTAACGATAATATCATTAACTATTTCTCCCAACTCAGTTGGTTCGAAACGCCGACCAACTAGCTTGACATAGTATCGTTTTTGAATCGTTTCTAAAGTTGGTGAATATGTTGACGGTCTACCAACTCCCTTTTCTTCCAACGTCTTAATCAACGTTGCTTCGCTATAACGAGCAGGTGGCTGAGTAAAGTGTTGATCTGGGTTGGTATTAGCTAGCTTAACGGTGTCACCTTCACTAAGGTCAGGTAAAATATTATCCTTTTCCTTGCCGTCCCCGTAAACTTTCAAGAAACCATCAAATTTCATCTTTGAACCATTGGCTTTAAAGGTAACGTTATTTTGTTCAATGGTTACTGCCATGGTATCCATTACTGCAGGAGTCATTTGACTAGCCATAAAACGTGACCAAATTAATTGGTATAGTTTGAATTGATCGTTATTCAAATATTCTTTCAAACTCTTTGGAGTTCTGAATACTGAGGTCGGTCTGATAGCTTCATGGGCATCCTGTGCTCCTTCAGGCATCTTACCTTTAATTGGCTTGGTGGCAGCATATTCTTCACCGTATTCTTCGTGAATAAAGGTTGAAGCTTCATGTTTAGCAATCGCGGAAATTCTGGTTGAGTCAGTACGCATGTACGTGATTAAACCCTGGCTGCCTTCCTTACCAATATTAATTCCTTCATATAATTGCTGAGCTGCCATCATGGTTCTTCTAGTTCTAAAGTTCAGCTTACGGTTGGCCTCTTGTTGCAAAGTACTTGTTGTAAATGGAGCTTGAGGCTGACGTTTTCTTTCTTTCTTAGTAACTTTTATGATGTCGAAAGGTTGGTCTTTATCAATTTGTTGAAGAATCTTTTCGACCGCCTCATTGTTTGGCAGTTCTTTCTTCTTACCGTTAACTCCGTAAAAGTTTGCGGCAAACTGTGATCTTCCTTTTTTAAATTTAGAATCAATTGTCCAGTATTCTTGTGGCTTGAATTCTTGAATTTCGTGTTCTCGTTGAATAATCAGCCATAGTGCAATTGACTGTACTCGACCAGCACTCAATCCCTTCTTAACTTTTTGCCATAATAATGGTGAAATTGAGTAACCAACAAGTCGATCAAGAATACGACGAGCTTGTTGTGCATCAACCAAGTTCATATCAATTCCACGTGGATGTTTAAATGACTCCTTAACGGCGTCCTTTGTAATTTCGTTAAATACGACCCGGTTCTTATCATCAGGGTCTAAATCAAGTACATGGGAAAGGTGCCATGCGATTGACTCTCCTTCACGATCCGGATCGGCTGCAAGGTAAACTTTCTTTGCCTTTTTGGCAGCAGATTTAAGTTCTTTAATAGTGTCGCCTTTTCCCCGAATCGAGATGTAATGAGGATCATAATCATTATCAATATCGACCCCCATCTTACTCTTAGGCAAATCACGAACGTGTCCCTTGCTGGCCACAACTTTGTATGAGCGACCTAAATACTTTTCGATTGTCTTTGCCTTAGCAGGCGACTCAACAATCACTAAGTTCTTTTTAGGTGCTTTACGTTTGGCTTTGGACTTTGTTTTTGTCTTTGTTGTTGTTGCCATGTGTTCTCCCTTCGAATATTTGTTATTTACATAAAATGGAATCACAAATCTTTCATATCATATTGCACAAATTTCTGAGTGTCAACACAATAACTCTTCAATAACGTGTTCTGCAGCTAAAATTGGTTTGGCGCCTGCCAAAATCAACTCGTTGGTGCCAACAGACATTTGAGCATTAATTGGCCCGGGAATCGCGAATACTTCTCTGTTATTTTGCAGGGCCAGGTTAGCTGTAATCAAACTTCCAGAATGAGATTTAGCTTCAGTAACCAACACTCCCTGGCACAAGCCGGCAATAATCCGATTCCTTTCGGGGAAGTGATGTTGCATTGGTCCCATACTTTCTGGATACTCACTGATCAATAATTGGTGCTCACCTATGTGTTCTTGGAGCTTACGATTTTCACTTGGATAATATCGACCAATTCCAGTTCCAATAACTGCAATCGTCTTACCTCCATTAGCAAGTGATATTCGATGAGCTAAAGAATCCACCCCCCGGGCTAAACCTGACACGATAGTCAGATTATGTAGCAATAAATCAGGAACGATTTGGCTTAAAACGTTCCTTGAATAATCAGTTGCTGTCCGACTGCCAACTACTCCAAGCATTGGCGTCTTTAATAAATCTAAGTTACCTTGATAGAAAAAACCAATTGGTGGTAAATAACTTTCCCTTAGTTGATTTGGGTATCTATCGTCAGTGATTGACAACCAATTATCATAATTTAACTTACCCTGTTTTTCAAGACTACGCTGCTCGTTAAAACTGGAAGTAAATCTCGCTTGCCTACTTTTGGGAATCTTTAAAATTTCGATAATTGCTGTTGCATCAAGACACTCAATCTCCGAATCAGAAAAACTTTTCAGCGCCTGATACAACAAATATTCAGACTTTAACCCCAATCCAGAACTTTTCTTTACTATTAATAAGAACTCAGATAAACGCATCTAATCACCCTTTTAAGTAATAGATACGGATTTGGGTCATAGATTATCTGCGACAGGTGAAAAACTCCGTCGATGAATTGGACAAGGCCCAACCGATTTAAGAGCTTCAAGATGCTTTTTGGTTCCATACCCAGCATTAGTATCAAAATCATATTCTGGGTATATCTTTGCGTAATCTGCCATTACTTCATCTCGGTAAACTTTTGCAATGATACTTGCGGCTGAAACACTGATGCTCTGGGAATCTGCCTTGACCATATCCAACTGGGGAATTGATACCGGAACGTTCATTGCGTCAACGATTAACTGCTCTGGGCGTGGCGATAAAGATAATACCGCGTCTTTCATCGCAAGTCTAGCAGCTTCGTAAATATTTACGGAGTCGATAATTTGATTATTGATTACCCCAAAGCCATATGCGAGCGCCTCTTGTTTGATTTGTGGAGCTAAAAGCTGGCGTTTCTTGTCACTCAATTGTTTTGAATCATTCACTTCAATCAGATCAAAGTCAGACGGTAAAGTTACGGCGGCAGCAACCACTGGGCCAGCTAATGGACCTCGGCCAACTTCATCAACTCCGGCAACGTAATTGATACCTTTGTGCCACAGGCTCTGCTCGAACTTAAACCGTGCCTGAAAGGCTACTTTTCGCTGATTATCCTTTTTAATGCGGCGCTTACATGAAGTTAACGCCTGGATAACACCTTTTCTAGGATCGCCACTTAAGCTTTCTAATAGTGGATCATCGAGCTCAGTAACATCAGCCAACAGGCTTTTTATTACACTAATAGTCTGCATTATCTGACTCCTCTAAATCCGCAACAGAATCTAGAGTAAATCCACCTAATTTTCCAGATCTTGCATCCTGAATTAAGCGGTCACTTGCTCGCATGTAATCATCTTGCATACCCACTTGTTTGGTTATTTTAAGAAGCAGGTCTACATCCGAAAGCTCAAAGTCAGATTCACTCAAACGATAACGTTCTGCTAGGCCTTGGTGAAGGGAAGTTCTAAACTGGCTCAATGCATAAAGAGCGATGTCATCAGATGAATAAACACTCTCTTTAATCGCCCCAGTCAAAGCCAATTTATTGGCAATCTCTTGGCTTTGAAATTTTGGCCATAAAATTCCTGGAGTATCTAATAACTCTAATTTTTCACTAGATTTCAACCATTGTTGTCCCTTGGTAACTCCAGGACGATTTCCAACTTGTGCGGCACGACGATTTACTAATCGGTTAAGAACTGTTGATTTACCAACGTTTGGCACCCCAACACTCACGGCTCTAATTGGTCTACTCTTCATGCCCTTTGCTTCTTCTCGAGCAAGCTTATCCTTCAAGATTGGATTAATTTTACTAAGAACTGAGTTAGTCCCAAACTTTGTCTTTGCGTCAACTGCCATTGCTGGTTGTCCAATTGAATCAAAGTACTCCAACCACTCTCTAGTTTGCTTTTCATCAGCTAAATCGCGCTTAGTCATGATGTAAAGGTGTGGTTTATCACCACTAATTCTTTTAACTTCAGGGTTCATTGATGATAGTGGAATCCTGGCATCAAGAATTTCAAAAACGATGTCGACTAACGAAACATTTTCTTCGAATTGGCGAATCGCCTTGGCCATATGGCCTGGAAACCATTGAATATTAACTCCCATGTTGTTCCTCCATTAAGATTCTCTGTATTCATTAAATACTTTATCAAAGATATCCATGCTGGGTAAGTAACCAGCGTTTTCTTCAAGGTACTTTGAAATTTCCTCAAAATCAGTTGATTGCTTGGGGAAAGATTGGTCGTAAAATGCGTTGTTTGCAAATTCTGCCTCCGGGTCAATGCTTCCCGGATTACGCTTTGTCATCAAAAATTGATAAAACGTCCTTCTCATATTAGATACACCTTCACTTAATTACTCTTTTGGTAACAAAATTTTTAGTTTGAACTTTCCATTACCAGCCATATCTATCTTTGTTGCTTTGAAGTTAATTCCTTCGGCGCCATTGAGACTAGTAATATTTAAATTGATTTTTTTGGCAGCAGGATCTATTGAGACCCACTGAGGTAAGTGGTAACTGCTCTTTACGTATAATAACACTAACCGCAAAGGCAACCGTTGTCTACCAATCGACAATTTATTAGCATCTAACTCAACATTTCCGCTCTTTGTGACTTTAGGCGTAAACGACAATGCATAAGGGACATCAGCACCCAGTAATTTTAATTTTCCATACACAATTCCATCGTCTTTAACCTGGAATCGATACTTAATTGAGCCTGACTGCTCCTTTTGGATTTTATCTAAATAAAAGTCGGCTAAGTCATTTACCTGACTTTTGTTTAAAGTTATATCTACCGCTTGGCGACTAGAGTTATCAGTTGTTGAAGATACTGGAGTCCTTGACCCAGCAAACATCAATCCTATCATAATTACAAAACCGGCAATTATGACACCAAGCAAGCTGAAAAAGGCAATTTTATATGGCTGTTTTTGTTGATTATTTTTTCTCATCGCTACTCCTTAGTACCGGTAAATGTGTTTTCATGCTTTTGTACAGCTGTTGTGTCATCACTTGATATCCTTTTTGTTTGGATGAAAATGGTCATCGTTAGAAATTAAATTATTTTTGTCATCGTTGTTTGAACCAAATAATTCAATAATCGAGTTTGCTGAAAGACCATGCTGAAGACTAGGCTGTTTTTGAGCATCACGTATTAGTTTCTTGTGTTGTTCTTGAGTTTGATACTTTCCATCAGACAATTCGTTGCTGATGGGAACAAAGTACATATTTTTATGATTTTTTACTGTCGACTTGGTTAATTTATTAGTCTGGTTGATTGCTTGGCTGATAAATTTCACTTGTGGCAAATAAACGTAAACTGGATTATAAATTCCAAACACATATACCTGTGCATCAGGATTCTGCTTTCGAACGTCGGCGAGTAACTTATTCGCATTCTTTGCATAATCCCGTTCAAATGTGGCTAACTGTAAATCAAGTGTACTTTTCTGTTCCATCATCAAATTTCGTTTAATAAAATGAATTAAGTCGTTGCCACCAAAGGTCATTACAATAACGTTCGAACGTTGAATGTTTTTCTGCAATTTGTGGCTATGATCAACCCGATAGTCAATTTGAACCGAGGTCTCCCCAGCTATCCCAAAATTACTTGCAGTTACCTTAGAGGTGGGCAGCTGATCTTGAAGTTTCTTGGTAATCATATACACATAACCACCACGATTATTGGGATCACCAACTCCCTGTGTCAGCGAATCCCCGACAGCGGTTATATCGATGTTTTCGGTCCGATTTGATTGTGACCACCACCGAAAGCCAACCCAACCGCCCAGACAAATTAACACTAATAAGCCGAGTGATATTACTAATTTAACGCTTTTTTTCATAAACTGTCCTTAAAATTTTATCGTTTTTTTAATATTTATCATAAACAAACAAAGACTGGTACAAAACACTCGTTTTGCATCAGTCTCTAAGCCAATTTAGTAATTCTCTAAGTAATAAAGCGCAAATGCCCCTTCGCCAGCGTGGGTAGAAACTACTGGTGAGGTTACGCGATATAAGAACGGAATATCTGAAAATGACTGCTTAACCTGATCAGCAAGTTCAGAGATGAAATCAGTCGAGTTAACGTATGAAATAGCTACAGAACTGAGACTCTCATCTTGCTTCAATTTATCAAGTGCATTAAAGCAGTACTTCTTCATTGATTTCATTCCGCGTAATTTTGATTTGATTTTTAAATCGCCATTATATACAGAAAGAATAATCTTAATATTTAATAGGTTTGTAACCGCACCAACAAATGGATGTAACCGGCCACCTTTAACGATATTGTCTAGGGTCATTACCCCCATGAACATCTTTGTATGAACCTTAACCTTTTCGAGCTCTGACAGAATTTCGTCAATGGAGTTTCCTTCTAAAGCCATCTGTCCAGCCTTAATAACTTGGAAAGCAAGGCCACGGTCAATGTTGCCACTATCAATTACGGTTACATTTGAACTTGAAAGTGTACCAGCTTGTTTAGCTGCGTTGACAGTACCGCTAAGCCCTTCCATCATACAAATACAGAGAACTGGACTGCCATCTTCACCAAGTCGATTGAAAGCATCGACAAATTTACCAACTGGCGGTTGGCTTGTCTTGGGCAAGTTATCCGCAGTTAACATTTTTTTGACAAAATCTTCTCTAGTAATGGTTTCCCCATCAACATAGACTGTTTCGTCAATCATAACTGACAAAGGCACCACAGTAATCCCCAAATTATTGATTTCTTCTTCGCTCAATTGTGCAGATGAATCTGTAACAATTTTAACGTTTGCCATATTTGCCACTCGTTTCCTTTTTTAAATGTAAATAATAAGTCACCAATTATTATAACAAAGATACACCGTTTTAACACGGCATTCTGACGACTTAATTGTTTCTAACAAAGATTTGAAATTTGTGTGGATATTGGTTCTTTTCATCCATAATTCCCTGGGTCTCAGATAATAAATCAAATTGTGTGTAATCAATTTCTGGAATGTAAGTATCACCAGAAAAATCGTGGTCAATTTTGGTTCGGTATAGCCGATCGACACTACCAAGTAATTGTTTAAAAATGTTGGCCCCGCCGGTAACAAAAAATTCCTTATCGCCATTATTTTTAGCGAGCTCTAAAAAGCTATCAATACTTGATAGCACAATTACGCCCTCAGGAAAATCGTTATGAGTCGAAATCACATAATTATCCCGACCAGGTAGTGGCCGGTTGTAACTTCTAAACGTCCTTGAACCAGAAACAATTGGGTTACCCATTGTCGTATCTTTAAAGTACTTCATATCGTCAGGAAGTTTCCAAGGCAACGTCCCATGATTTCCCATGACGCCATGGTTAGCTTCCGCCCAAATAAAAGATATCATTAGCTCACCCCTACACAGCAACTGGTGCTTTAATTGCTGAATGAGGATCATAATTTTCCACTTTAATATCTTTCATATCAAAGTCATCAATACTATGTTTTTCAGGATTTAACCAAAGCTTTGGAGCTGGACGAGGGTCACGCATCAATTGCTCTTTAATCTGATCAATGTGATTTGAATAAATATGAGCATCACCCAACGTGTGGACAAACTCGCCTGGTTCCAACCCAACTTCTCTTGCAATCAACATAGTTAGTAATGAATAACTAGCAATGTTATATGGCACTCCAAGGAAAATATCTCCCGAGCGTTGGTAAAGTTGGCAGCTTAATTTTCCATCTGCAACGTAAAATTGGAACATAGTGTGGCAAGGAGGTAAAGCCATTGATGGAACATCTTCTGGATTCCAAGCTGAAACAATCATTCTCCGAGAATCTGGATGAGTCTTTAATGTATCAATCACGTTTTGAATTTGATCAATAGTTTCGCCGTTTGAGGTTTGCCAAGCACGCCACTGACTTCCATAGATTAAACCAAGATCGCCGTACTTTTCAGCAAAAGTATCATCATTGACAATTTGTTCACAGAACTTTTTCTTTTCATCCTGATAAACTTTGTTAAATTCAGGATCATTTTGCGCCCGATGAGAAAAGTCCGTCATGTCTGGTCCTTTGTAGTCAGCAGAGGCCACATACTTCTCAAAGGCCCATTCGTCCCAAATATGATTCTTATGCTTAAGCAAGTATTGGATGTTGGTATCACCCTTTAAAAACCAAAGTAATTCGCTCTTGATTAAACCAAACGGAACCTTTTTGGTAGTCAATAAAGGAAACCCCTTTGATAAATCAAAGCGCATTTGGTAACCAAACGTACTTAACGTACCGGTATTCGTCCGGTCAGTTTTCTTATTTCCATGTTCTAATACATAGCGTGCTAAGTCTAAATAGGCATCCTCAATCATGAAAAAACCTCCATTTTAATTATCAAACTGAGAGAGATATTCCCAGCGATTCATCTTTTCATTTATTCTATCATCAAGTTCGTCTTTTTGGTTCTGCAAATCAGAAAGTTTTCCGTAGTCACTACCATCAACAGTTCCCATTTCCTGCTGTACCGCGGTTTTCTTCGCTTCTAATTTATCAATATCTTCTTCAATTGTAGCGTACTCTTTTTTCTCCATGTAAGATAACTTAGTTTTTTCTTTTGGCTTTTCGGTATCTTTTGCAACGTTCTGTTGTTTTTCCTTAGTTTGCTTTTTTATCGCAGTCTTTTGCTGAGCCACCGTTTTTAAATACTCACTAAATCTTCCACGGTGTTCCTCAATCTTGCCATTTCCTTCGAATATCAGTAACCGGTCCGCAACTTTATCCAGGAAGTAACGATCATGTGAAACGGTAATGACAGTTCCCTGAAAGTGATTAATGTAATTTTCCAACACAGTTAACGTTGAAATATCTAAATCATTTGAGGGCTCATCTAGAAGCAGGACATTTGGCTGTTCCATCAATAGTTTCAATAGATAAAGCCGGCGTTTTTCGCCACCAGATAACTTTCGAATCAAAGTACCATGCATAAACTTGGGAAACAAAAACTCCTCGAGTAATTCAGTAACGCTAATTTTCTCGCCGTTATTATTAGTAACTTGTTGTCCAATGTCACTTAGGTAAGAAATAACCCGCTTGTCATCATCGATTGGTTCGGTAATTTGTGTATAGTAAGCCAGTTTTACCGTCTCGCCAATCTTAACAACTCCTGAATCGAGGGGAACTTTTCCAGCAATTACGTTTAGCAAAGAAGTTTTTCCTGCTCCGTTTTCACCTGAAATTCCAATTCGCTCATTTCCCTGAATCAAGATGCTAAAGTCATCTAAAATTGGTTTATTATCAATTTTTAAATTTGCATCTTTAATATTGATAACTTCTTTACCCAAACGAGACTGTCCAAGCGAAACCTTGACGTCCTCATCTACTTGCAGGTTCCCAACGTTATCCTTTAACTCATTGAAACGATTAATCCTAGCCTGTTGCTTGGTCGAGCGAGCTTTGGCTCCAGACTTCATCCACGCTAACTCACTTTTATACAATTGTTGAGCTTTATGTTCTGCCTCAATCTCACCTTGAACTCTGGTCGCCTTTTGTTCGACATAGTCCTGGTAATTACCTGTGTACTCATAAAGTTTTCCAAATGACAATTCAAAAATTTTAGTTGCCACTTGATCAAGAAAGTACCGATCATGAGTGACCAACATGATTGCGCCTTTATAGCCGGCTAAATATTTTTCAAGCCAATCAATTGAGTCAAAATCCAGGTGGTTTGTTGGCTCATCTAGTAACAGTAAATCAGGTGACTCAACTAAAACTTGGGCTAAGGCAACCCGCCTTTTTTGTCCACCAGAAAGTTCGCCAACTTTTTTATCGTATTCGGTAATTTTCAACTGGGTCAGAATGGTCTTAACATCACTTTGAATATTCCAGGCATCGTCTTCATTCATTCGTGCCTCAGCCTTCTCGTAACGAGAAACTGCATTTGCATCGTCTGGATGGGTAGAATATTCAGTTAGTGCTTGTTCATAGTTCTTAATGGTTCGGTATATTTGTTGCGATCCACTAAACACCGCATCCATGATTGATAGGGTGTCATCCAAATCTGGATCCTGAGTCAGGTAAGCAATTGAATATGATTTTGAAGTGATAATATCACCGACAGAATCGTGATCTCTACCCGAAATGGCATTAAGCAAGGACGTTTTTCCGGTTCCGTTAGTTCCGATCAAGCCAATCCGATCGTGTTCGTTTATGATAAAGCTCAGTTTATCAAAAAGTGTTTTTTCACCATAGGTTTTAGTTAGATTTTCAACCCGCATCGTTTCCATCTAGTTACTGCCTTCTTCCTTAAGTGCCTTCGCGCTAGCTAGTAAGTCATCATATGTGTTATTTAAATTGTTATTAACCACATTTTCTTCTAGGTACTGTAACACCTTACCTAGTTCTGGACCGGGCTGATAGACATTTTCCATCAACAAATTTTTTGCAGAAAGCGCTAGATCCTTTTTTGATTTAATTTGAAGTTTTGAATATTGGTTGATGAGTACTTTAGTTTCAACATCTAATCCAAATATTTGAGCAACGTGGTCAGCAGCAATCACTGCCACTTCTCCTGCTTGATACAAGGCAAGGTTATCTACTTTATTTGCAGTTACCTTAGTTAATAGCTCAGTTGCCCTAGCAACTTCTTCAGTCAATTGATTAGAACTTTTCCATTCGCGCATAAACTTCGTAGTAGTACTTTGGTTGTAACCAAATACATACGCAAAGATCGTCCACACTTCAATCTCTGATTCTGGTGTTAAATCCAGAGCCAACAACTTTTTAAGCGCTAAGTGCTCAGCTTTGAATCCAGGAACATAGTCAGTTAGCTTAGTTTCAATCATTTTTTCTAAGCCTAAATTTGGCCTGGTTCCCAGCATCATTTTGACAAACTCTTCGTGAATTCTTTCGATGGCAATTTTTTCTAGTAGATAAGCATGACCATGAATTGCGTCTTCAGTAGCAGGTTCAATGTCAAAATCCAGCTGACTAGAAAAGCGAATTGCCCGCATCATTCTGAGTGCATCCTCGTTGAACCGCT
This sequence comes from Lentilactobacillus curieae, assembly GCF_000785105.2. NCBI lineage: Bacteria > Bacillati > Bacillota > Bacilli > Lactobacillales > Lactobacillaceae > Lentilactobacillus > Lentilactobacillus curieae. The sequence goes on from NZ_CP018906.1 coordinate 1,906,655, forward strand.
CTTCAGCTTCACCCACCGCCCGAATTAATTTATGTTCCATATCATCAAGCCCAGAAAACAAATCTGTGACTTGGCCATCTTCACTGAGTGCCAGGGCATTGATTGTGAAATCACGGCGTTTTAAGTCCTCTTTTAATGAACGAACAAAGGTGACTTCGTCTGGTCTCCGATAATCTTGATAAGTCGACTCTGTTCTAAACGTAGTGACTTCATACCCGTTACCATGATCAAGCACCATAACCGTTCCGTGTTGAATCCCAGTGTCGACGGTACGATTAAATATTTTTTTTACCTCTTCAGGATACGCGCTTGTAGCAATATCTACATCATGAATTTTTCTACCCATAATTGTGTCGCGCACTGACCCGCCGACAAAATAAGCTTCAAAGCCGGCGGCCTCAATGCTTCTCAAAATTGGTAAAGCCTGTTCAAATTCAATTGGAAAATTAGTAATCTTCAAAATAATCGCCATCCGTACATTAATTTACTCACTAAACAATATTAACAGAATGCGATACGATAAAAAAGATGGACAATGATATCTTTAGACTGTTAATATTAAACGTCTGATTAAACATTAAGGGGGTCCATGATGAGCAAAGTAAAAGGACTTTTTAAATCTTACATTTCGATTGTTGATTTACTCATGATTGCACTTGGAACAGCACTATATTCATTTGGAATCGTATATTTCAACATCGCCAACAAGTTAGCTGACGGTGGTGTAACTGGTATCACGTTGATTTTAAGAGCATTATTCGGAATCGACCCAGCATATTCCACGATTTTAGTTAACATTCCACTATTTTTGATTGGAATCAAATTTTTGGGCAAACGAGATATGTTTTACACCCTATACGGAACATTAGCACTATCCATGTTCCTATGGATCTGGCAACGGGTTCCAATTCAAATTAATATACAACACGATTTGCTATTAGCCTCACTTGGAGCAGGATTATTTGGTGGTTTTGGTTCGGGACTAGTATATCGTTTCGGTGGTACCACTGGCGGAATAGATATCGTCGCGCGCCTATTTGAACGGTTCAAAGGAATCCAGATGGGTCAATCCTTACTAGTAATTGATGTGTTAGTTCTGCTATCGTCACTAGTTTATCTTGATATTCGCCAAATGGCATACACATTGATTTATGTCTGGATTTTCTCAGTGATCGTCAACTTCACTCAGCAAGGTGCATACACAGCCAGAGGAATTATCATTATTAGCAATCATTCAGAAACAATTGCTGCAGAACTTATGAAAGAACTTTCTCGTGGTGTTACCTACCTAAACGCTGAGGGTGGCTATTCTCACGTGTCAAAGCAAGTGATTTACACCGTAGTTTCTCCCAGCGAGCTTCACAGGCTTAAGCAAGTTGTCGAGACAATCGATGAACAGGCCTTTATTTCGATTCTAAACGTCCATGAGGCCATTGGAGAAGGCTTCACGTACAAACGGCCAAAGAAGTTCAAACTATTCTAAAACCGCACAAAAAAGGCAGCTGATAAAAAACATCAGCTGCCTTTTTCTATTGCTTAATAGTTTAATTCCTCATCAAGCATTTGTTGCATTTCAAAGTCCTCTGGATCCACTTTAAGATACTTTTGCAAAAGTTCGATTTCTTTTTCTCTGTTGCCGTTTTCCCGATAGAAGAAAATCGCATCCTTTAAAAATTTTGTATCAGAATCTAATTCACGCTCAGCAATCTGAAAATTGGTAGTGGCCCCTTTAATGTCTCCTTTATGATTCAAAGACAAGGCCAGATTGTAAGATAAATGGGCATCAAATAACTCTTGATCAGCAACTGGTTTTAATAAAGTTATGTTCTTATCATCCTCGTTGTTGTCAATGTACCAATCCGAAAGCTTACTCAAAATGGAGAGATCATCTGGCTCAGTTTCATTTGCCTTTTCAAGGTACTGGCCAACCAGTTCATCTTGACCTGCTTGTTTAGCAATTTCACTAGCTTTAACCCACAATTGCTCATTATACTGGTCGTTAGCTAAGCCTTCCTGAACAGTGAGTAGCGCTTTATCCACACGGTTGAGTTCAATGTAAGAATCCGCTAAATATGGATAGATAGAACTGTATTGAGGCTCAAGTTCCCTAATCTCTTCAAAAACATCAATCGCTTTTTGATATTCTTCCAAGCTGAAATAGGTAAACCCAAGTTCAAACTTAACATCAGAATTCATATGAATAGTCTTGATTTGTTCAAGGTATCCTAATGCTTGCTCGAACTTACCAATTTGAGCATAAGAAACTCCTAGTCGTTCTACCAAGTTAACTGCTGACATTTCGGTTGTTCCAGTCTTGATCAGATCAAGGTAGTAGTTAATCGCTTTTCGATATTCCCGGGATGCAAAGTAAAATTCTGCTAGGGCAAACCAAATTGCGGGCTCGTCAGGAGCTAAATTTTGAGCTTCTAAGAGCTTTTGCTCGCTGATCTCAAACATACCTTGCGTCTGGTATAAGTCGGCTGAAACCATTAAAGAACTGACATATTCGTCAGAATCTGGGTTTACCGATGACAAATACTCCAAAGCTTTATCATCATCGTCAGAATCGATTGCCAATTCAGCTAAATTAACTTTTAAAGTATCATCGTCTGGAAATTTTTTGAGTAATTGTTCATAGATATTCTTAGAATGGTCAGAAAAACCATATGAATATAATTCCTCTGCTAAAGAAAACAGATAATCGTCTGTATCATTTTTCAATGCAAGTTTATAGTTTTTTTCAAAGTCGTCTAGTTGTCCCTTTTCAAGAAAATCAAGGGCAGTTTGTGAATAGTTCATAGCAAACCTCCATGAAATAAAAAAAGCCAGTTCGACAATTGCCGATCTGACTTATCAGATGAACACTATTTTACAGCATCCTTAAGCGCTTTACCAGGTTTGAATGCTGGTACCTTGCTTGCTGGAATTTGGATTTCTTGACCTGTTTGAGGGTTACGACCTTTACGTGCAGCACGTTCGCGTACTTCAAAGTTACCGAAACCGATCAATTGAACCTTGTCCCCTTTTGCTAAACTAGCTTGGATTGAATCAAAGACTGCATCCACAGCTGCTGTAGCATCTTTCTTAGTTAAACCAGTTGAAGTTGCAACTGAGCTTACTAATTCTGCTTTGTTTGCCATGAGTGTATTCACCTCCCTCGAAGATAGGTATGTAAAACATCACAAACTGGATTCATAAAAGAATCAGAATTGCTAAAATGACGCCGTTTCAAACATCATTTCTTTTTCAAAGATAGCATAAGAAACCCGTCAGTGCAATGTTTTAACCCAAAAACTTGGGAAAATGGACTTTTTTTGGCATATACAATTTGGTAAACCTTTTTACTTACGACTACGCTTGATTATTCGGATTGGAGTCCCACTAAAGTCAAAATGGTCTCGAATCTGATTTTCCAAGAATCTAGAATAAGAAAAATGCATCAATTCTGGATCATTAACAAAAATCACGAATGTTGGCGGTCCAACAGCAACTTGAGTGGCGTAGTAAATTCGAAGACGCTTAGTATTAACTGTTGGGGTTGGATGAATTGCAATTGCATCCATAATAACGTCGTTCAGTGCAGATGATTGAATTCTACGCTCATGGTTGTCATATACCCGTTTAATCAAGTCAGGTAACTGATCAATTCGCTGCTTAGTTTTAGCTGAAACGAATATAATTGGCGCATAAGTCATGTATTGGAATTCATCACGGATGATTTTTTCAAAGTCTGCTTGAGTATGGTTATTCTTCTTAAGTGTATCCCACTTATTTACCACGATCACAATTGCCTTACCAGCATCATGAGCATACCCTGCAACTCTCTTATCTTGTTCGCGAATTCCTTCTTCAGCGTTGATTACGAACAGAGCAACATCGCTTTGGTCTATGGCACTCATTGCCCGCATTACTGAGTATCTCTCAGTATTTTCATAGACCTTACCCCGTTTTCTGATACCGGCAGTATCAACCATTGTAAAACTAATGTCATTAGCTACAAAACGAGTATCAATTGCATCACGGGTAGTTCCGGCAATATCCGAGACGATTACGCGATCTTCACCTAGTAATGCATTAACAATTGATGATTTTCCAACGTTTGGTCGACCAATTAAACTAAAGCGAATATCATCGTTTTCAACTTCTCCTGAAAGGTCTGGGAAGTTTTCAACGACCTTATCCAAAAGGTCGCCAATACCAAGTCCGTGAACTCCAGAAATTGGAATTGGATCGCCAACTCCCAAAGCATAAAAATCATAGATATCTTCACGGGTTTCTGGATTATCAGCTTTGTTGACAGCCAACACGATTGGCTTATCACTTTGATACAAAATTCGTGCCACCTGCTCATCATCGTCAGTTAAGCCGCTTTTGGCATCAACAATAAACACAATCACATCTGCCTCTTCAATGGCAATTTCAGCCTGGCTCCGAATCTGGGCAGAAAACGGTTGGTCATCCATCTGAATTCCACCGGTATCGATCATGGCAAATTCTGTAGTTAGCCATTCGCCATGAGCATAAATTCTGTCACGAGTCACGCCAGGAGTATCTTCAACAATTGAGATTCTCTCACCGGCAATTCTGTTAAAAATGGTTGATTTCCCAACATTTGGCCGCCCAACAAAGGCAACTGTAGGCATTTTCATAGTTTTGCCTCCCTTCGTAACGAAATAAAAAGATTATCCTGCAAAACGAGGATAATCTTTTTAACTCGTACTTGTTTATTTGTTATCTGAATCTTTAAGTTCGTCACCAATGATGTCACCTAAAGTGAAACCTGATTCTTCATCAGGAGCATCTGCAGTAGAGTTATCGTTAACTGGACCGCGTGATGAACCTTGTTTGTTTGAATTTTCAGTCTTTGGTGCTTCAGTTAGAGCCTTGATAGAAAGTGCAAGACGTTTTCTATCAGGATCAACATCAAGAACCTTGACCTTTACATTTTCACCTTCACTAAGTACATCACCTGGTGTAGCAATGTGTTCGTGAGCAATTTGTGAAATGTGAACTAATCCTTCAACACCTGGGAATACTTCAACAAAGGCACCAAAGTCAGTTAGGCGTTTAACAGTTCCGTCAAGTACGGCACCTGCTGGAGCTTTTTCTTCAATATCGTCCCATGGTTCAGGAAGGGTTTGTTTGATTGAAAGTGAAATTCTATTTTTGTCAAAGTCTACAGAGAGCACCTTAACTTTAACTTCTTGACCCACTTCAAGTACATCAGATGGTTTGTTTACTCGTTCGTAAGCAATTTGTGAAACATGGACTAATCCATCAACACCACCAAGGTCAACGAAGGCACCAAAATCAGTTAAACGAGCAACTTTACCTTCAACAACATCACCTTCGTGAAGAGTTTCCATCAATTTTTCACGGTTAGCAGACTTTTGAACTTCAAGAACTGCACGGTGTGAAAGGATAAGACGGTTAGTTGCAGGATCGATTTCGATAATCTTAAGTTCAAGTTCTTGGTCCTTGTATTCACTAAGATTGTCTACAAAATGGTCAGAAATCATTGATGCAGGAATAAATCCACGTACACCAGTATCAACAACTAGGCCACCTTTAACAACTTGTGTAACTTTTGCATTGATTGTTTCGTCGTTATTTGACTTTTCAACCAATTCGTCCCAAACCTTACGTGCTTGAAGACGACGTGATGAAAGAAGGTAGCTTCCGCCTTCCTTGTCACTACCGATTCTAGAAGTAACAACTAATTGTAGCTTGTCACCAACTTTAATATCATTTACATCTTGGTCTGAAGCAAGTTCTCTTTGTGGAACTACTCCTTCAACACCGGTACCTTCGATACCGACAATTAATTGGTTGTTGTCATCGATTGCTAATACTTCAGCGTTGACGACGTCACCAACATTAACCTCACTTACGCTATTTAAAGCGTCTAATAAATCTTTGTTTTCGTTATTGGTGTTTTCACTCATCAAACATTTCCTCCTTGAAACAACTCTAACCATAAGTTTATCTTATATTTGCTCTAATTGCTAGTTTAATAAACAATTTGTTTAGTTAGAATTGAGTTTTTCTGTAATCACTGAAGCAATCTTGTCAACAACTTCGTCAATTGACAATGAAGTGGTATCAATTTCTACTGCGTCATCGGCCTTAGTTAATGGTGAGATTTTGCGGTGAGAATCTTTGTAATCGCGAGCTTCGATTTCTAATTGCAATTCATCGAGCGGAGTATTAATTCCCTTCTCAATGTTTTCTTTATAACGTCGTTGAGCACGCTCTTCAACGCTGGCGATTAAAAAGATCTTCACTTCAGCATCTGGAAGAACAGTAGTTCCGATGTCTCTACCATCCATAACCACACCACCATCAGCGGCAATTACTTGCTGATCATTGCTCAGCTCTTCGCGCACACTTTGAATTGCGGCGACAGCCGAAACTGAATTAGTGACATCCTCTTGTCTGATGGCCTCAGTAATTTCTTCACCATCAATAAATACCCGTTGATCCGCTTCTCCAGGTTGGAAACTAATTTCTGAGTTTTTAACGATTTCAGAAATTGCCTCAACGTTATCTAGTGAGGTGCCACTTTTGATTGTCTTGTAAGTAATTGCTCTGTACATTGCACCAGTGTCAACATACACGTATTTAAATTGTTTAGCAACTAATTTGGCAACGGTACTTTTACCAGCAGAAGCCGGGCCATCAATTGCTACTTGTAATCCATTCTTGTGCATTTTAAATTTCCAATCCTTAAGTTATTTTACCCGAAGTCTTTGACCGGGTTGTAATTGTGATGTTGAGCTTAAACCATTCATTTGCATTAACTGCTCAACGGTTAAACCATTATTAACGGCAACCCGATAAACACCTTGTCCTGCCTGAACAGTTGCATAATCGCCAGTATTTGTATTTGATGAGCTACTAGACGACGTTTGCCCAGTCTGTGTGCTTGATGAATTAACTGCACTACTAGAAGAATTAGTGGCGGCAGAACTATTTGAGCCCGACTGACTATTCTGCTGTGTTTGGCTGCTATTGTCAACCCTTGAACTTGAAGTAGTTGAATTTGTTCCAGTAGAACTAGAAGCATTCGGCTGACTAGTCTGATTTGTATTACTAGTTGAACCACTCTGAGTATCGGTAGTTGAACTATCATCATTTGAACTAGTTGATTTTTTGTCAGGTTTATCTGCTACATCTGAACTACTGTTTTTGCTATCCGATTTGGATTTTTTTTTTGAATCTGATTGGGAAACCATGGTTACTGAAGAAGAATTACCCCCGTCATTCTTACCCATAGCATTTTGTTTAAACATTCCATAGGCTAAAGCAACCAATGAAATGATAATAATTAACGCCACAACAACAATCGTAATCATATTATGATTATTGTTTTCTTTCCGAAGTTTTACCCTTGACAGATTTCCGTTCTCATCGCGATCCTCTGAAAATGTTTGGTTCCATGGTTCATTTTCTTCAGATGGCTTTTGGTTTTTAGACCCCATACTCTCTCCTCCTTTAGATATCTCCATTAATAAATTTTATCATTAATTAAATCAAAGCTGTAATTAATTTTTCAATAAAAATAACTGATTCAGAATTTTATGCCAATTATCAGCGCTTTGTCGTTGAGTTTGGCTATTGATTGCACCAAAATTGGTCGTGACAAAATTATCTTCATCGTTCCAAAAGTCATTGTCTACATCACAACAAAAAGAGGATTCTGCTTCAAATTCAGCTTGGAAAGGTTCCAATAACTTCTGCCTTCTACAAGTTTGTGATTTAACATAATCAATTACCGCTTGAAGTTCATTCAATCGTTGAATCTTTCTCTGTTTAAAGATTGCCAACACCTTTGCAAGTGGAACTTGATGACGTACGTAATATTGAATAACCCGATAGGACTCATCATTAAACTCAATGGTTGGATTGTCATAAGCATATTCAATCACACTATCATCAGGAATAGTCTTGTCTAGTAAACCCAGATGAACGAATCGGTCATTGTCTGTATATAGCGCTAATGCAATTCCGGGCTTGCCATCGCGACCGCAACGGCCAATTTCTTGCATATAACTTTGTAAATTTGCAGGCACATGGTAATGAATTACAAACCGAATATCTTGTTTGTCTATACCCATTCCAAACGCACTAGTAGCACAAATGATATCAATTTGGTCATTCATAAATTGCTGTTGAACTGAAAACCGATCTTCATTTGACATGCCTCCGTGGTATGGAAGCACACTTAAATCAGTCGACTTTGTTATCTCCTCTGCGACCTTCTCTGCCTTCGAACGACTAGAAAAGTAAATAATTCCCTTCCCCGGCATTACATTTAAAAAATTCGTCAATATGGCCATTTTTGCTGATTCGTCTGGAACTTCCTTAGCTGCCAAAAAAATATTTTCACGATTCACCGGTTGAATTTCAGTAGCAACCGTTTCCTCTGAAAATCCGAGTTTCTGAATAATATCTTCTCTAACTCTATGTGTTGCTGTTGCAGTGATCATCAACGTTAATGGTGAGTTAAGCTGTATCCGAATTCTACCTAAATTTTGATACTCGGGTCGAAAATCGGGCCCCCATTCAGATACACAGTGAGCCTCGTCGATAACAAATAAGCTAATTGTAAGTCTGGTGAATTTAGCCAAAACATCTTGATTTGAAAGCATTTCTGGTGAAACGTAAATGTATTTATAATTGCTCAAATGAGCTAAAACAACCTGCTTTTCTTGATAACTTAAAGCAGATGTCAATGCCACTACCCGTTTCTCTCCTAAATACTGCAAGCGTCGCACTTGATCTTGCATTAATGAAATCAGAGGTGAAACAATCACGACCGTGCCAGGTGAGATTCTGCCAAACAACTGATAAATCAGCGTCTTACCACCACCAGTAGGTAAGATTGCAAAGGTATCTATACCCTGTTCAAGTTTATCAAGCACTTCATGTTGGCCTGGACGAAATTCAGAAAAACCAAAATCTTGCCTGAGAATTTCATTAAGCTTATCTGCCATCTATATTTCTGCTCCTCATTATTTGATACATTCTAAATTCAAAAAAATCGATGTGAAATTGTTCCTCAATTGACCCAGTATACTTCCAATCTACAACTAACTTAGGTGCTTTACTATCAAGCTGTTTAATTAATGCTGGGGAAAGGACTCTTTTGAATACTGGAATCGGATTATCAGCAAGAATTGCCCATTCAAGTAAGTGCTCTCTAACTGTTGTACTCTTAACCCCACGTTTATTTGCAATTTGAACTAAAGAAAGCCTGTCATTTTGAATAAAAATATCGTAAGTGCTTTGCGTGCTCTTAGAAATCAACTCTTTATGTAAGCCCCTCATCAATAAGCTAAAACGTTCATCTTTTCTGGTTAACATCGTTTTTAGTAGTAAGCAATCCCCAATATACATCCAAAGCCAGGCTTCAGGGTTAGTCATCTCATTATTTGAAGCAATTTGGTTGATTGTCTGGCCAAATAAATTATGGCCCACCAACGATCTTGCATAACTGTCAGCAAGGGTTGTTGGCATTTCACTAAAAACAGTTGTCCAAAGAGACTTCATTGCTAAAACTAAATCGTCACCCTTATTATTGACGAACCACGATTTCACCAAGCTATCATTCAACATATCGATTGACTGCGGATAATATTTTGAATTTCCAAAACTATATTCCGAAACAATCTGAGTCGCTAAAACTATTCTGCGCTTGAAAAGTGAAACATCATATTCGCTGGCGATTTGGATGTCATTAACACCTGTCAGTTTTGATAATAACCTTTCTTTAGCCGCCTGGCCTGCTGAGGTCAACTTAACAAAATTATCCGCTGGGGTCTCAATCATTCCTTGCTTAGATAAATCTTTAAGTGCTGTGGTTAAATCCGTAAAGTCTAAGCCGTGAAAAGCATCTAAGTAACCCAAAATATTATAATTTAATCCCCAAAAAAGATTGGAAACAGTTTTCTTTCCAATCAATACGTTGAAAATTGCCTTAATTCGGCGAGATTCAGTATTTGAGCAAAATAGTAAGATTAGGGTCTCAGTTTTCATAATTCTCCTAAAAAAACAATTACCATGTAGGTAATTGTTTTGTGTTATTAGTGATTACGTTTGAATGCTGGTAATAGTGATCCCTTAACTAACAGGAACGCAGCTGCAACAATAATCCCTTTTATTATATTAAATGGAGCCACACCGTACAAGACGATTTCGTTAAGTGGCATTGATAACTTGAATCCAATTAATTGCATGTACATTGGTAATACAAACGCCCAGTTAAGAGCTGTCATGACAACCGTAATCGCAATGGTCATAAAGGCAACAATTGCAAAGCCTTTAACCCATTTATTACGATTTCTAAACAGTTTAGATGCCAATTCGTACCCAAGAATCAAAGTTCCTGATGAAACGAATGAGGCAAAGATTCCAATGAAATTTGGAATTGATACGCCTGTGGTTACCCAATAAAGTAACGCTTTGAGGCCAGCCACCGTTAACCCTGCAAGTGGTCCAAATACGACCGTTGCTAACAAGATTGGTATATCACTAAAGTCAACCTTCATCCACGGAACAAACATGATGATCGGAAACGAGATAAACATCAAAACGTACGAAACTGCTGATAAAACTGACAACTGAACGGTTCGGGTTAATACAAACCTGTTCTTTGAACTTCTTTCCATTGAAAAAACTCCCTTATCAATGGTTATCTTCAAAAAAAGTCCTGACACGGGTGTCAGGACACAATTGTATTAATACAATCTTCTACATACCAGACTTTACTGTCGGCACTGGAATTTCACCAGCTCAGCCGCATCACTGCGGGTCGCGGACTATAACCGCCGGTCGGGAATCTAACCCTGCCCTGAAGACTAACCAAGTTATTTTGTTTAATTAAAATATACCAAATATCGAGCCAAAGTCAATCAATTATCACTTATTATTTGTAAGTTTCTTTAATTGTTCAACTTCATGCGGTTTTAATCTCCGATATTCACCAGCATTTAAACCATTCAGACTCAAAAAGCCGTAGTCCGTTCGGCTGAGTTTTTCAACGGGATGGCCAACCGCAGCAAACATATTTTTAACCTGATGGTTTCTTCCTTCATGAATCGTTAACGAAACAATCGAAGATTTACCATCATCACCTGGCTTTACCAGGTCAGCAGATGCCTTAGCCGTCTTCTTACCATCAATTACGATCCCATCACGCAACTTTTTTAATTCTGGAACGGTAACAGTCCCCTTTACCTTAGCAACATAGGTCTTATCAACCTCGTACTTTGGATGGGTCAATTTATTATCTAGGTCACCGTCATTAGTTAGTAACAGAATCCCTGAAGTATCATAATCCAAACGGCCAACTGGATAGATGCGATATTCAACATCCTTGAAGTAGTCGAGGACAGTTTTTCTACCCTTATCGTCAGAAACGCTAGTTATTACCCCACGAGGTTTATAGAAAAGGTAGTAAACAGGTTCTTCTTTTTGAATCTGAACTCCTTTAACCTCAACGACATCGTTACCAGAAACTTTAGTTCCCAGTTCCTTAACAACTTTCCCGTTGACTTTAACTTCACCGTTAGTAATGTATTGTTCTGCTCTTCTTCTTGATGCAACCCCTGCTTGGGCGATTGCTTTCTGTAATCTTTCCATTAATTTTCCTGCCTTTTACTATCAATTTCACGATTAAACCTGGTCATCAAGGAGTCACTAGTATCTTCGTTCAATACCTCATCCTTTGGTAATTCGGGTAGCTCTGCTTTTGATTTTAAACCAAAGTAGTCCAAACAATAATTCGTAACCCCATACGTTTTAGGATTGCCAATTTCTTTTTTAACACCAGTCACCTTCAATAATCCTTGGTTAACCAACCGATGAATAATTGCAGAACTATTTACCCCCCTGATTTCATCAACCTCAATTCTCGTGATGGGCTCGTTATAGATGACAATTGCGATTGTTTCCAATGAAGCCTGAGACAAAATTCTTGGTTTCTCATCAACAATAAAATCCGTAACTAGGTCTTCGTAGTCAGGCTTTGTTTTTAATCTGTACACATCGTCGCTGACAGTTAATTCAATCCCAGATTGATCATCTTGAGATAAATTGGTAACCATTTCTGCCAAAATTTGTCGACATGCCGGTTTAGCAAGTGATGTCCGTAGAGAAATCTGGGATAAAGAAATTCCAGTATCGCCGGCGGCGTATACCAGTGCTTGAACTTTAGCGTAATTTGTTTGCAACGTCAGCGTCTCCTTTAACTATCTTAATTGTTGAGTTGTGGTCTGGCTGGGTCAACTTGACCTCTTGATACTTGGCCATCTCTAAAATCGCTAGAAAGTCAGTTACCACTTCTTCAGGTTCAGAAGCATGACTAACCAACTGATTAAATGTAATGGAGTTTCCTGACCGGTGCATTAGCTTTCTAATTGCCTCAGTCTGGCTTTCAATCGTATATTGCCATTCATGAACTACAGTAGAAACCGGTTGATTGTATCTAAGCCTCTTTAGTGAATCAACGAATGCTGCCATTAAGTCATACTTGTTAAATGGTGATGGCTCAACTAATGTTTGATCAGGTTCTAGAACCTCAACTGTTGAACGAGTATAACTTTTTCTGCGTTCAGCTTCATGCTCCTTAAAGAACCCAGTAACACTTTTGAAGCGTTTATAGTTAATTAACTGTTGAACCAGGTCTTCCCGTGGATCTTCATCTAGTTGTTCATCGGTATCTTCAATAGCCGGTAATAACATCTTTGATTTTATCAGCATTAACTTAGCTGCCATCACAAAATATTCACCAATAATGTCCAGATTTAGGCTTTCAGCATCATAGATATACTCCATATACTGATCGGTTATTTCAGCGATTTTAATATCATAAATATCCATCTTCGATTGTTGGATTAGGTGAAGGAGCACTTCTAGTGGGCCATCAAAATCGTTCAAGTGAAGCTCAAGTGATTTAGTTTCTGTCATTTTTTGCTCTGCTCCCAACTCTTTAAAATGCTGTGGGTGCTAAAGCTCCCAACAATCTGCTTTTTGCCATAATGTTCTGCTAATTCATTTAACATCTGGTTGCAGCTTTGCTGACTTTGGTTTTGGGGAGTTAATAATAGCTGGTGAATAACAACCTGGCTATCTAATTCCTCAACTCCCAGTAATCCTGCCCAGTTATTGGACTCGCTCTTCCAAAGAAAAATCACCCGGTTATCAGCCTGAGCGTACCAATCCATTTCCTGCTCAACCAAATCCATATTTGGAAATTCGGTAATTAGGGAAAGTAGCCCCATCGTAATTTTTTCATAGTCTTTGCGATATTGATACAGCATCCTACTTCCTCCTAACTCCGCGGGTGAAACTGCTGATAAACTTTTGCTAAGTGCTTTTTTGAAATGTGTGTATAAATTTGGGTTGTCGAAATATCAGAGTGACCCAACAATTCTTGAACAATTCTCAAATCCGCACCATTCTCTAGCAAGTGGGTCGCAAACGAATGGCGGAGTGTATGGACGGTAACGTGGTGCTTGATTCCTGCCAATCCAGCATACTTCTTTATCATTTGCCAAATTGCTTGTCGGGTCAAATGACGGCCACGAGAATTCAAGAACACTTCAGCAGCATTGGTCTGATTTGCCAAAAGTTCTGGCCTAACATCCTCCAAATATTTGGTTAACCATTCCTTAGCAATATCTGAAATCGGCACAATTCGTTCCTTGTCACCCTTACCAAGTACCTGGATCAGATTCATCGGTAAATGTAGATCAACAAGTTTTAAATTAATCAATTCAGACACCCGCAAACCAGTAGCGTACAGGACTTCCAAAATTGCTCGATCTCTAAGTCCCAGTTTTTTTGAAGTTTCTGGTTGCTCAAGTAAACTATTTACTTCATCAATCGACAAAACATCCGGTAGCGTTTTAGCCTGCTTAGGAGAGTCGATTTTTGCCATCGGATCACTCGTAATTTGATTAAATTGCACTAAATAAGCGAAGAATTTTCTTAGGCTAGAAACCATGTGGATAATGGTATTCCTTGATTTTCCTTGGCTCTCTAATTCTTCAAGTAAATTCAGCACAGCATACTGGTCAACAGATTTAATATTGCTATTTTTATCAGCAAAAAAAGCGGTGGCTTCAGTTAGGTCTTGATGATAACTTTGAATTGTGTTGTCAGAAAGGCCCCGTTCCACACGCAAATAATGCAAATAATCCTGTACCAGTTCGTTCATTTTAATCCCTGTCTTTTAAAATAATCTTGCCATCTTCTTGAGTAATTAATCGTTCCTTTAACAAATGGCCAAGGGCTCTTTTAAAAGCACCCTTGCTAATCCCGAAAAATGTTTTAATGTCTTCAGGATCACTCTTATCTGAGTAAGGTAGCTCCCCATCAGCACTATGTTGCAAAACAGCTAAAACCATTTCAGCATCATCACCAATTGCCTTATATGCCTTAGGTTTAGTGGTCATGTTGATTGTTTGGTCACGCAGTTGGCCAATTATCCGTCCTTCAACAACTTCACCTAAGCGAGGTTCTTGAATTCGCTCGTCTGGATGCAAAAAGGCCAACTCGTAATTGGTGGTCAAAATCCTAGTTCCCGCCATCTTCAGACGGTAAGCTGTTCCCTTGATTGGTTTATTGTTAACAACCTTCTTTGGTTGTTGAGAAATAGCTTGGAAAATCTCCTCATCAGCCAAGTGACCCCAGATTCTGCCCTTATTATCAACACCTAAATCAATCATCAATTTGTCACCTTCTTTAGGCCACAAATCAGTCATTGTTGGCAACTCATCTAATGAGACTACAACGTCCTTATTAGGCAAGCCAATATTAACAAAGACACCCAATCCATGATGTTGTTTGACCACAGTAGCAAATCCGTAATGGTCTCGGCGAATTGCAGGGGCAGTTCTCGTAATTTGTAATTTATGTTGTTCGTTTTCATAGGTAAATCCAGTAAACATGGATCCCAATTTAAGTGGCTTTTTAATTTCAGCCTTATCTAAGGTAAAGGTAGTTCCTTCGATTTGTACAAAGTAACTATCATCATTTTCATCTGTAACTTTACCCGTTAGCACCTTTGCGATTAATTCGTTCATATAAATCTCCATTCAAGACGTTCTTAATTGTATTTTACACGTTTTTACTATTTAGTGCTAATCGTACTAAAAGCATTCCATTCTAGCAAATAAAAAAGTGGAATGGAGAAAATCTCCATTCCACTTTCGGATTTTAACTAGTTAAATGTTAGATTGAGCTTGATGCACCATGGTAAATTACACCGCGACGTGAGTCAACAGTGATTAATTCGCCATCAGAAATCTTGCTTGTTGCGTTAGCAGCACCAACGATAACTGGAATACCCATTGAAATACCAACAACTGCTGCGTGTGATGTTAAACCACCATTTTCAACAACAACTGCTGAAGCTTTTTCAATAGCTGGCAAGTAATCCTTGTCAGTTGAGCTAGTAACTAAAATGCTGCCTTCAGTAACTTTGTTGTTAGCGTCTGCGGCGCTCTTTGCTAAAACCGCTTTACCAATAACAGTCTTGTCACCAACACCTTGGCCTTGAACTAGCTTTGAACCGATCAATTGGATTCTCATCAAGTTAGTAGTACCACTTTCACCAACTGGAACACCGGCAGTAACGATAATTAAATCGCCTTCCTTAGCTAAACCAGTTTCAACGGCTTTCTTTGAAGCAAGTTCAAAGATTTCGTCAGTACTTTGTACTTCGTCAACAAGAACTGGATGTACACCCCAGTTAACCATCAAACCACGACGAGTTCTTTCGTCGAATGTGATTGCAAGGATGTCTGCATCTGGATGGTACTTAGAAATCATCCGTGCAGTGTAACCTGAACGAGTAGCAGCAACAATAGTATGAATACCAAGTTCCTTGGCTACGCGAGCAACTGAGTCACCGATTGATTCAGTGACGTCACTAGCATCGAATTGTGGACGTGGAGTACCAAATTCGTCAAAAGCATTTTCAGCCTTAACGTCGATTCTTGCCATAGTTGAAACAGCTTCAACTGGGTAGTCACCGTTAGCACTTTCACCTGAAAGCATAGTTGCGTCAGTACCATCAAATACGGCATTGGCAACATCAGATGCTTCGGCACGCGTAGGACGTGGGTTTTCTTGCATTGAGTCAAGCATTTGGGTAGCAGTGATAACTGGCTTACCTAAAGCGTTACATTTCTTGATCAAAGTCTTTTGAACCAAAGGAACGTTTTCTGCTGGAATTTCAACACCCATGTCTCCACGAGCAACCATCAAACCATCAGCAACCTTGATAATTTCGTCAAAGTTGTTAATACCTTCTTGTGATTCAATCTTAGGGAAGATTTGTACATGTTCCATGTGCTTTTCTTCAAGTAATTCACGGATATCCATGATATCTTGTGGCTTACGTACGAATGAAGCAGCGATGAAGTCAATATCATGATCCAAACCAAAGCGGATGTCGCTTGAGTCTTTTTCAGTAATACCAGGCAAGTTAATTGAAACGCCAGGTGCGTTAACACCCTTACGTGATCCCAAAAGACCATCGTTTTGAGCAGTAACAACTAATTCCTTAGTAGCATCGTCTTTCTTTTCAATCAATGTGTCCAACAAACCATCATCGAATAATACGTGACCGCCTTCGTGAACATCGTCGAATAGACCTGGGTAGGTTACCGCAATCTTTTCTTTAGTACCTTCTAGGCTGTCATCCATAGAAATGCGGAAAGTATCGCCGGTATGGAATTCAAGCTTACCACCTTGTTGAATAGTGGTACGGATTTCGGCACCTTTAGTATCAAGCATGAATCCAACTGTCTTACCAGTCTTCTTTTCTGCTTCGTGAACTTTGTTCATGCGGTCTTCATGTTCTGGATGATCACCGTGTGAAAAGTTAAATCGGAAAACGTTAGCGCCTGCTTCGATTAGTTGAGCAATAGTGTCAACGTCAGTACTTGCGGGGCCAAGCGTACTTACGATCTTAGTTTTCTTCATAAGAAATATCTCTCCTTGTTTTGATGGACACCCAATATTTAACTGGTGTTCACACCAATCAAATTATCGGTTTTCCAAATTGATTTCAAACTGTATTTTATCACTTTTAAATCGGTCTGTCTGCTCATTTTTAAGGCAATGAGCTATTCAAAAAAAGTTAAATCACTATATAGCAATAAAGAAAGCCCTTACTTGAAGTAAAATTGAATTCCAATTTTACTTATAAACCACATTATCTTGACCTAAAATTGTGATTAATTGATCATAAGTTGGTTTCCCATCTGGTAACCAGTACCGGTTTTCTAATTTAGTTGTCTTTTTGGTAGCTGGTTCGTAGACCACAACAGGATGAGCATCCCCATCCCCCTTTGCCAATTCCCTAATCAGAACAAAAAGTTTCCTCTTATCCGTTCCTTCTGGTAACCGCAAATACCAGACCTTAGGTTGCTGTCTTTTATACTTAGACAACACATTAGAGGCCGGCACCATCTCATTGGCAATCAGCTCCAAAGAATCCTTAGCTTCAACGTTACCGTTGATGAGTAAGACGATATCCTTTTTAAGCCATGACTGCACTTTATTGAACAAGTTAGGAAACACCGTGACAGATAGGTCACCAACGTCATCATTTCCATCTACAAACGCCATTTGTTTCCCTGTCTTCGTACGAATTACCTTTACTTTGCTGACATAAAGCAAAATGTTAACGTTTTTCATGTCAGGAACCAAGTCAGCAATTGATGTAATTGCCATTTGTTCAGCTAGTTTTTTGAAACGCTCAGTTGGATGACCAGATATATATGCTCCTAATAACTCATCTTCCTTAGCCAATTTGGTAACCAAAGGTAGATCATCTAAATGAGGCATCTTGGGTTCCAAAGCTTTAAATAAACTCATTGAGTTACCGGAAAGGTTGATTGAGTTAATGAACTCTGGTGCCGCAGCAATCAATTCAGCTCGGTTATTAGCAAATTCATCAAAACAGCCGGAATAAATTAGTGCCTCAATTGCATCCGGTTTGCGAAACCGTTCGTCAATTCTACTAAGAAAGTTTTGAAATGACTTGTACTTACCATTTTCATTTCTCTCATCAATAATTGCCCGAACAAAGTCACTGCGAATCCCTTTGATGCTTCCCAGACCAAACCTAATTTGCTGATTGGTAAATGTAAAGCTAACTGAGCTTTCGTTGATACTAGGTGCAATCACACTAATCTTTCGTTTTTTGGCATCTGCAACATACTGCTTTACTTTGACAGGGTTACTATGAACTGAGCGAAGTAACGCTACGTGAAACTCTCCAGGATAATGAACCTTTAAAAAGGCTAGTTCCATCGCCATCTTGCTGTACGCGTAAGCGTGGGATTTATTAAAACCATAATTGGCAAACTTTTCGATATATTCAAATGTTTGGGTGGCAACTTGTTCTGAATATCCACGTTGTTTGGCACCATCAATGAAGGTGACTTTCATCCCCTCCATCACCGCAAACTTTTTCTTACTCATTGCTCTTCTGAGCATATCTGCTTGCCCTAATGAGAACCCTGCCAGCTGGTTAGCAACCAACATAACCTGCTCTTGATAGACAATCACTCCATACGTTGGGCTTAATATCGATTTTAACGAATCGTCAACGTATTCAATCGGCTTTGATGAATGCTTACGCTTAACCACTTCGTCAATATTTTCCATCGGTCCGGGACGGTACAATGCGTTTACCAACGCGACATCGTCAAATCCAGTTGGCTCAATTTTTTTCAGAACATTTCTAATCCCGCTTGATTCAAACTGAAAAATTCCAGTTGTATCTGCGACATCAAATAATTTGATTGTCTCCGGATCGTTCAACGGTATGAGTGAAGGATTGATTTGTTTTCCCGTGCTTTTATTGACCTCTGTTAAAATATCAGCCAGAATCGACAAATTTCGTAATCCTAAGAAATCCATTTTTAATAGCCCAGAAGTTTCAACGAATTCTTTGGGATATTGAGACATCACTAATCCTTCGTTACCATCCTGAAGGGGGACATGATTCACAAGTGGATCGTCACTTAATACCACCCCAGCTGCATGGGTTGAATAGTGTCTTGGTAGTCCTTCCAAAGCACTTGCGACCCGAAATAGCTCAGCATTGATTGTTGAGTCGCTAATTAGGTTTCTCAGTCGCTGGGAATGTTCCTTAGCTTCTGTAAGCGAAATGTGAAGGGCATTAGGAATTGCTTTACTCCACTGATTTTGCTGGGTGGTGGTTAGTCCAAAAGTCCTGCCAACATCCCTAATTGCTTGCTTCGCGGCTAACGTTCCAAACGTGATGATTTGGCCAACTCGGTCATGACCATATTTATCACCCACATACTGAATCACTTCATCCCTGCGAGTGTCCGGAATATCCAAATCGATATCCGGCATTTGCTTTCGTTCAGGATTTAAAAACCGTTCAAACAATAAGTTATACTTAATTGGATCAACATCAGTAATTTTCAATACATATGCTACTAAAGATCCTGCTGCTGAGCCTCGACCTGGACCAGTGATAATGCCTGCCTGGTGGGCAAAGTGAATCACGTCTTCAACAATTAGAAAATAGTCATCGAATCCCATCGAATGGATGACACTAAGCTCGTGTTTTAATCGCTGTTTGTATTCATCCGTTTGCTTAATTCCATCTACTTTGACCCGCTCAGAAAGCCCCTGGACACATAATTGCTGAAGATACTCTTGTGAAGAGACTTCCTTATCGTTTTCAAACTGTGGGAGCTTTGGCGTTTGAGTGGTCAATGTGACATCTGTATTAGCAACAATTCGCTCAAGTTCTTGGATTGATCCCTGTAAGTTTTGGTTGATAAACTCCTGCTCAACATCATTTGCTTTGCGCAGGAAATAATCGCCACGCTTCTTGCTGGCATCAAACACATTTTCCAGCTTGACGCCGCTATCGATGGCGTTTAGAACCTTGTTTAAAAAAAGGTCCTCACTATTTAAATACTCAACCGGAACATCTGCAACTAACTTGATGCCATTGTCTGCGGCTGTCTTACTAAGCATATCCACAACGACCGCAGATTGATGAAAATCTACCCCAAATTTAAGCTGGTTATCATCTGGCAAAACTTCATCTAAGGTGGCAACTAAGTCGCTCACTTGTTTAGAATTTCCCTGGACGATCAAGTCTGATACTTCTCCCTTGGCGGGGATAATCATAGTTAATCCTGATAGTCTCCCTTGCAAACCCTTCACCGTTAATTCTTGGCTAGTGTTTACTAAACTAGAAATTGCCATCAAGTTCTGGTATCCTTGGTTGTTCATGGCAACTAGGCTTATCTGATATTGCTGCTCAGACATTATTATTCCGGGAAGCTCAATCGTTAATCCCAATATTGGTTTAATATTATTTTGTACGCAAAGGTTATAAAAAGCGGGGACTGCGTACATTACATTTAGGTCACTGATTCCTAGGCTTTGGTAGCCTAGATCCTTAGCTTTAGTAACTAAGTCAGTTAGTCTAACGGGGCTTTTTAATAAGCTGAATGCTGTTTTTACTCGTAATGGGACAAAACTCAAGTGTGCCGCCTCCCTTTTCCTGTTTTAATTATACCAGAGCTGCCAAGGGCAACTTTACAAATTTCATTTATTTTCACCCGTAATTGTGCTATTATACTTTTGATAGTGAGGTGGGCGTGATGCCAAAAATTATTTCTGCAAATATAGTAGCAATTTTTTGGGCATTCATCTTCGGTGAAGTAATTGGATACATTGCTTCTGCCCTTGAGTTAATGCCATACAATGCCTTAGAAATCGGAATAACTGCTGCATTAACTGCTTTTATTGCAGTTAACGGAATCTTCTTAATTAGCAAGGTTTCTCAAGACTAATAATAAAAAAGAGTGAGCTAATCGGCTCACTCTTTTTTTGTGGATTTATTTATTCGTAGTTGAAAATGCCAGTTGGTCAGCAACGATATCAATTAATACCGTACTTCCAGCCGCAATTTCATCCCCAATTATCATTTTAGCAATTGGCGTTTCCACTTGATTGGTTACGAACCTTTGCAATGGTCTGGCACCATACTGAGGATCATAACCATTATCAGCTACCCATTGCTTTGCTGCGTCGGTAATCTTCAAGGTAATTGATTGAGCCTTAGTTCTGGCAGATAAATGATCGATAATCTTTTGCACGATTTGCTTAATGTTTTCCTTGGTCAGTGGTGCAAAGGTAATCACGTCATCAATTCGGTTTAAGAACTCGGGCTTAAAACTAACCTGCAGTAATTTTTCCACCTGCTGCTTAGCTTGATCACTAATCTTACCATTTTCGTCAGTTCCCGATAGCAGAATGTCTGACCCAAGGTTCGAGGTCATAATCAAAATCGTATTTTTAAAGTTGATGGTTCTTCCTTGACTATCGGTCAATCGCCCATCATCTAATACTTGAAGCAAAATATTAAACACGTCTGGGTGTGCCTTTTCGATTTCATCAAAGAGAACGATTGTGTAAGGGTTTCTTCTAACAGCTTCTGTTAGTTGGCCCCCTTCCTCATAACCGACATATCCAGGTGCCGCACCAACCAGCCGAGATACTGATTCCTTTTCCATGTATTCAGACATATCGATTCTCACCATGTGGTTTTCTGAATCAAATAGGTCTTCTGCGAGTGCTTTAGCTAACTCAGTCTTACCAACTCCAGTAGGGCCAAGGAATAAAAATGATCCCAGTGGCTTGGACGGATCAGCTAGGCCAGCCCGAGAACGCAATACAGCGTCCGACACGGCCGTTACGGCTGCATCTTGGCCAATTACCCTTCGGTGGAGATTATCGGCTAATTTAAGCAATTTCTGCCGTTCTCCCTCAACCAATTTATTGACCGGAATGCCGGTTTGGCGACTAACAACGTTAGCAATTTCCTCACTGGTAACCGACTCAGAAACTAACCAATCATCATGCTGGTCATTACTCTCTAGGTCGTTAATTTCCTTTTCCAAGTCAGGAATCGTCCCGTGTTGCAAAACAGCAGCCTTATCCAAGTCGTAATTGTTTTCAGCGTTTACTAAATCATTTTTTGCTTGGTCAAGTTTTCGCTTTACATCACTGATGTGTTGAATTGACTGCTTTTCAGACCCCCAGCGGGCATTTAATTCGTTAACTCGCTCTTGAATGGAGGCCAGTTCCTTTTGTACACTTGCCAACCGCTTCTTTGACGCAGCGTCTGTTTCCTGCTTAAGAGCAGCTTCCTCAACCTCTAATCTCATTAACTGCCGATTAGCCGAATCTAGTTCGGTTGGCTGGGAATTCATTACAACCCGAATTTCAGCCGAGGCCTCATCAACGAGATCAATCGCCTTATCAGGTAAATTTCTGTCAGTAATGTAGCGATCAGATAGTTTAGCCGCCGCTACCAACGCGTTATCGTGGATTCGCACCCCATGATGAATTTCTAGGCTTTCGCGTAACCCACGTAAAATCGTAATGGTGTCTTCGACCGTAGGCTCCTCGACAAGGACCCGTTGAAAACGTCTTTCCAATGCCTTGTCTTTTTCCATGTACTTCCGATATTCGTCAATTGTTGTGGCTCCAATCAAATGAAGTTCCCCACGAGCAAGCATTGGCTTTAGGATGTTACCTGCATCCATACTACCTTCTGCCTTTCCGGCACCAACAATGTTATGAATTTCATCAATAAACATGATGATCTGACCTTCAGATTTACGAACTTCCTTCAAAACTGCCTGAAGTCGTTCCTCAAATTCACCACGGTATTTCGCACCGGCAATTAGTGACCCCATATCTAATTGGTAGATAGTCTTGTCCTTCAAATTTTCGGGGACATCATTTGAAGCAATTCGCTTGGCTAAGCCTTCGACCACTGCAGTCTTACCAACACCAGGTGCCCCAATCAAAACGGGATTATTTTTATTCTTTCTGGATAAAATCGTCACAACTTCAAGGATTTCTTGGTCACGACCAATTATTGGTCCTAACTTATTTTCTCTAGCCGCTTTAACTAGATCAGTTCCGTACTTTTCAAGCGACTGGTATGAATCCTCTTGGTTCTTATTGACAACTTTTTGGCCACCACGAATGTTTTCAACTACGTTTTGAACCTTTTGTTCCGTAACGTCTTGACTTGCTAAGTAGTCCTTAAACTTATCCCCATGAAGTCTCATCAAGGCAATTGTTAAGGTGTCTACCGCAATGAACTTGTCATCAAACTTATTTTTTACTTGTTCAGCGTTTTGTAAGAGTTCGTATAGATTTGCGGACAAAGACTGCCCGTATGTGATGCTAGAACCTTCGACGACGGCAATTGCATCAATTTCCTTGTCAAGCTCGCGTTCCAAAGCGTTTAAATCCAAACCAAGTTCAGAATAGATTTGGCGGGCTAACTCACCTGGTTGAACTAGAGCTTTAAATAAATGAGCAACGGTGATATTTTGCTGTTTTCTCGTTACTGCAATTTGTTGTGCTGATGAAATAGCAGTCGAAACTGCTTCGGTTAAATTATCAGGATTCAATTGTTTGTCACCCTTTTTCTTTGTATTAAAAAAGTTTGAAATAAACATATATTTCAAACTTCACTGCATATATTCTAACAAATCGGCCTAAAAGTAAACAATTATTTGACCAATTTTGACTTTTATTTTTCAGCGTATAATTTTGCGATTTCCACGATGACATCAACCGCTTTCTCCATTGTTTCTTCAGACACATACTCAAAGCGTCCGTGCATGTTTTCCCCACCAGCAAAAATATTTGGCGTTGGTAATCCCATATACGAAATCTTTGAGCCATCTGTCCCACCACGAACTGGGAAGATGTTTGGAGTAACCCCAACGTTTTCCATTGCCTGCTCCGCAACCTTAACTACCGTTGGATCTTTAGCAACAACTTCCCCCATATTGTAGTACTGGTCCTTTAATTCAACCTTCACACGGTCGACGCCAAAGTCACGGTTCATCTGATCAGCAATTCCAGTAAACAACCGTTTTCTGGCCTCGAAGCGATCTCGATCATGATCACGAATGATGTAAGTCAATTCAGAATGATCAACAGACCCAGAAAAACTATCGATGTGGAAGAAACCTTGACGACCTGACGTTTTCTCTGGTCGGTCATACGTTGGCAACTGGTCATGAAAGTCCATTGCAACCTGGATTGCGTTGACCATAATCCCTTTGGCCTCAGCGGGATGAACATCAGTACCAGTTACGGTTACCTTAGCTGCGGCTGCATTAAAAGTTTCGTAATTCAAATCTCCAAGTGGCCCACCATCAACTGTGTACGCAATGTCCGCACCAAAGTCATCAACATCAAAATGGTCAGCGCCTGTTCCGATTTCTTCATCTGGTCCAAAGCCAATCTTGATAGTTCCATGTTTTAGGTCTGGATGGTCTTTAAAATATGTGATCATTGAGATGATTTCTGCCACCCCAGACTTATCATCCGCACCAAGTAGAGTTGAACCATCAGTGGTTATCAAAGTCTGGCCAGCATATTTCTTTAAACTAGGAAAGACTGCTGGATCAAGCTGATATTCACCTTTGTCATCTAAATTGATTACAGACTTACCATCATAATTTTCGATGATTTTAGGACTGATGTTTTCAGCGTTAAATGCTGCAGTGTCTACGTGAGAAATAAACCCAACTGCTGGGACTTGCTTATCTACGTTACTCTCAAGAGTTGCATATACGTAGCCACTTTGTTTATTAATGTGAACGTTGCTTAAACTCAAGTTTGTTAACATCTGCTCAAGCATTTTGATAAATTCAACTTGATTGCTTGATGATGGAATCGTGTCTGAATTTGGATCAGACCTGGTATTAATTTTCACAAATTTCAAAAAATTAGGGATAAGTTCTGCATATTTTGCCATGATAGTTCCTCCAATTATTTAAATGTAAATGGATCTGTATTAATTTTTGATTCAATGATTTCAATGTCCCAGTCATCAGCCGCTTTCCATTGGTTAAACAGGTCAGCAAGCTTTGCTTTGCAAACACTTTCGATGTGGTGGCCGGGATCAATAACTGGCATATCGGCTGCTAGCATATCATGTCCAGTGTGGTAATAAACATCCCCAGTCACATAAACGTCAGCCCCCAGTTTTTGGGCAAGTGGGTAAAATTTACCACCATCTCCTCCAAGAACGGCAACTTTTTTCACCGGTTTACTTAAATCATTCGCAATCACTCTTAGACCTTGGACCTGGAATTTATCCTTCACAAGTTGAACAAATTCATCCAAACTCATTTCACTTTCCAAATCACCAATCCGCCCCATAGTGTATTGATGCTGCTTATCTTGCACCTTAATAATGTTATAGAGTGGCTTATCAAGTGGATGCACATCATGAAGTGCGTGCATAACCGGCTCCAATTTGCTCTTAAATAGTTCAAATTCTAATCGGGCGTCTTCTCGTTCTGTTGGTTCCCCAACGTTGCCAATTTCTGGATTTGAGAATGATTTAGGGACATAGTAAACCGTCCCGTCAATTTCATAAGTATAGCTAGTATATTCACTACTATTGACTTCAGCACCAGCATCAACTAAGGACATCCGGACAGCTGCCGAATAAACCTTAGGTACCTGCACCGTTAGTCGGTAAACCGGATCTGCATATCCAGGAACCATCCCAGATAGATCAGTTAACCCTAATTGTTCTGCTAGCCAGTCATTCATTCCACCATCCGCAAAATCCAGATTGGTGTGCGCAGAATAAACGGTAATGTGATTTTGTAATAAGGTGGCATACATCTGATTTTGTGGGATCGATAAGTCCAGATTTTTAGCAGGGTGAAACATCATTGGATGATGAGCAAAGATCAAGTCAACACCGTTAACAATGGCTTCTTCAACTACTTCTGGGCGAACGTCTAACGTTGTCATCACTTTGTGAACCTTGGCATCAAGTGAGCCAAGTTGCAGGCCAACTGGATCATTGTCCATGGCCAAATGCTTAGGAGCGAATTGTTCGAAACGTTCAATTAATTGTCTAACCTTCACCTTCAAGCATCTCCTCTATCATTTTAATTTCAGTAGTAAATTGCTCAATCTTCTCTGGCTCAGATTTCTGCGATTGCTGAATATTTTTCAAAATAACCTTTTTTTGTGATAATTCATCACGCCATTTTTGCAAGAAAACGGTGTTTTTTTCTTGTCTAAGATGCGGACCGAAAAATAAATCGGCTCGTGAATACTCTGGCTGATCGGCCAACTTTTGCCCAACGATGATTTCGTAAGTATGACCATCTTCTGCCAAAATTTCTTCAGCAGTAATGGTATACCCATATGACTGTAACCAGCGTCTAACATTTTCTTCACCAACGTTAGGTTGAAGAATCAATTTTTCTTTCCCAGTAAGTTTATCCTTACCTGTTTCTAAAATATGGCTGATCAGGGCACCGCCCATACCAGCGATTGTAATGTGATCGACGTTATCGTCTGGTTCAATTGCAGCTAATCCATCAGCTAAGCGGGGATGCAATTTATCAGTTAACCCCTCCTTAGCAATTTCGTGCTTTGAATTTTCAAGCGGTCCCTGACGAACTTCGCCCACAACTGCGTAATCAATTACCCCATTAAGTGCAAGATTGATTGGCAGGTATGCATGATCAGAGCCAATATCGGCTAATCTACTACCTGATTCAACGTGCTGGCCAACTGTAGCTAGTCGGACAGATAAGTGTGTACTATTCATTGTTTACTCCTATTTTTGATTGTACTTTAATTATAATTTATATATATGTAAAAAAACAGGTACGGCCACAAAACAATTGTTTTGAGTCGTACCCGGCTAATAATTATTCTAAAAAGTCTTTAAGTTGTTTACTACGTGATGGGTGGCGCAACTTTCTCAAAGCCTTAGCTTCAATTTGTCGAATTCGCTCACGCGTAACCCCAAATACCTTACCAACTTCCTCAAGAGTTCTGGTTCTTCCGTCATCAAGCCCAAAACGTAAACGAAGAACGTTTTCCTCACGGTCAGTTAAAGTGTCTAGGACACCTTCAAGCTGCTCCTTTAATAACTCATAAGCAGCATGATCAGCAGGTGATGTAGCGTCTTGATCCTCAATGAAGTCGCCTAAATGAGAGTCGTCCTCTTCACCAATTGGGGTTTCCAATGAAACGGGCTCTTGAGCAATCTTCAAGATTTCTCTAACCTTTTCAGTTGGCATATCCATTTCGGCACCGATTTCTTCAGGTAACGGCTCACGGCCAAGGTCTTGAAGTAACTGACGCTGGATTCTAATCAATTTGTTAATAGTTTCAACCATGTGAACTGGAATCCGGATAGTTCTAGCTTGGTCAGCAATGGCACGAGTAATGGCCTGACGGATCCACCAAGTGGCGTAAGTTGAAAATTTAAATCCCTTTCGGTAATCAAACTTTTCAACAGCCTTCATTAGTCCCATGTTACCTTCTTGAATTAAATCAAGAAATTGCATTCCCCGACCAACATACCGTTTAGCAATTGAAACCACCAAACGAAGGTTGGCTTCAGCAAGTTCTTGCTTAGCTTCTTCATCGCCGTCTTCAATTCGCTTAGCTAAACTAATTTCCTCGTCCGCACTAAGCAACGATACTCGACCAATTTCTTTAAGGTACATTCTAACTGGGTCATTGATTTTAACTCCAGTAGGAGCAGATACATCAGAAAGTTCCTTTTTAGTAACTTTCTTAGCGGCATCAATTGCCCGAGGATCTGGATCACCGTTTTCATCGACAACACTAATTCCGTTATCTTCAACTGATTCTAGTAACCCTTCGATACCTTTTTCATCAAGAGCGTACTGTTCAATGATCTTTTCACTCAACTCATCATAAGTGATGTGACCGATTGGCTTGTTTTTCTTAACAATCTCGTTTAATTCAGATTGATAAACTAATGTCTTTTCTACTTTTGCATCTTTTTTAGTTTCGTTCTTTTTTGCCATTCAAAATGCCTCCCGGTACGTTAGATGTGTTTTCCCGCTTGTTTTTTTTGTTCTAATTGAACAATTTCAATTGTTAATTGACGCTGCTTTTGTACATCACCGATTGCTACCGCCTCCTGAAGTGACTGGCGCTTTTGTTTCAGTTGATCAACGACCGGTGCTCTATTCATAATCACGTTTACATAGTCGTTGATTTCACTTTCGGTTGACTCAACTGCCAAATCGAGCGAATCAATGTCCATTAGCAAAGTTTGTAGAGAATTTTCTGTTATAAAACTACTTAACGTAGCTACATTATACTCGTCAAACTTGGTAAAGTAACCTTCGGCCAAAAGATACAGCATTTGAAAGTCCTCGTCAACAAATGCGAAGTTTTCAATTCCTTGTACCATCAGCCAAATATCATGATTGTGGAGCATTCGGTTAAGCAACCGTGCCTCTGCAAATTGGACAACGTTCCAGTGACGTTCCGACTGAGCCGACTGGCGAATTACAGCTGGCGGCACCGGCGGTTGATCAGCGACAGCCACTTGAGACTGACGCTGATTACTCTGAATTAATGGTACTAACCGGCTGGTCAACAATTCCTTGCCAACCCCAAACTCAGTTGCCACCTTATTCACATACAAATCACGGGTGATTGGCGATGGCTCCTTAGCAATCACTGACAGGGCCTCAGAAATGTAATTGCTAACATCAACTTCGGACTCCAAATTGTATTGCTTTTTCATAAATTGAAGTTCGAAGTCAATCGGCGAGCTGGCGTGTTTTACCAATTCCATAAATTGATCAGCACCCCGTTGACGAACAAATTCGTCAGGATCTAACCCGTCAGGAACGGTAACAATTTTTACGGCAACCTTTGAATTGTTTGCAAAGCTATCAATGGCGCGTTTAATTGCCTTTTGTCCCGGAGTATCACCATCGTATGAAATTACCACCTGACTAGTAATCCTAGAAATATCGTAAACTTGCTGGTCAGTTAAGCTAGTTCCCATCGAAGCAATTCCAGAATGGATACCAGCCTGGTCTGCAGAAATAACATCCATGAAACCTTCCAACAAAATTGCTGGATCGTTTTTTCTGATGCTTAACCTCGCTGAGTCAAGGTTAAACAAGACTTTACGTTTATTGAATATCTCAGTTTCTGGACTATTTAAATATTTAGGTGATTCGGGATCTTTTACTAACAGCCGCCCAGAAAAGGCGACCGTTTTACCATTCTCATTTCGAATTGGAAACATCACTCGATCTACAAATCTGTCATAAATGTCCCCAGAATCATTTTCTGAAAACAACCCAGATTTTCTCAGTAATTTAAAATCGGTTTTCTTCTCTTCGAAAAATGGCTTTAATAATCTTTGCCCAGGGGCAAAACCAAGTTGATATTTTTCAATCGTTTCATCCGTCAAACCGCGTTTTTTTAAATATTCTAAGGCTGGCTGGCCCAGTTTTGTATTCATTAAAACGTGGTGATACAAGGTGACTGCTTGCTCATGAACCTGAATTAGTTGTGATGCGAGCGAATTAGTTTGCTGTGCTTGCTGAGATCCCCCAGAAGTATACTTTTCATCCAAGGGAATATTTTGAAGCTCAGCTACTTTACGAACCGCCTCCGGGAAGGTTAAATTTTCAAGTTCCATTAAAAACTTAAAGACGTTACCGCCTCGGCCACAACTAAAGCAGTGAAATATTTGCTTATCTTCAGATACGGAAAAAGATGGGGTCCTTTCCTCATGAAAAGGACACAGGCCGAACAGGTTTTTCCCAGATTGAGTTAGTTGCACGTATTGAGAGACCACATCCACAATGTTAACTTGTGAACGGACCTGCTCAATCACTTCCTCAGGGATCATTGCCAATTGCATTCGCCTCCCATCTCTTAGTTCCATTCCATTAAAAAGTCGCACCAGAAAGTGCGACTTAATCTTTGCGACACATATAAGATAATACCATACAAAGAATGATTAAACAATCAAATTAGTCTAGCCTTTAACAACCAATTCATCAAAATTACCAACGTGCATAATCAGATCTGATAAAATCGTCAATTGTTTCAAACGGTTATTCTTTAATTGTTCATCCTTAGCCATGATCATAGTGGCGTCGAAGTATTTATTAATTGAATCTTTAAGTGAAGTTAACCGGACAAATGCTTCATCGGCACTTACATTATAAAAACCATCACTAGCTTTGTTTACTGCATCGAACAGTTCTGATTCAGAATCATTTTCAAACAGTGAACTATCAACTACTAGCTCAGAATCTTCAAAGCTACCCTTTTGAGAGATTCTCAATACTCGGGTCAACGACTCGACACTTTCCTTAAAGTTATCATCATTTGAGTGACTAGTTAGAACTTTACCACTTTCAATGTTAAACAAGATATTAGTAGCTGAACCGCTAGTGACTGCGGCACTAATATCATACTTAGTACCCAAATCATTAAGGTATTGGCGAATTCTGTCTTTAAAGAAGTCAGAAATTGCTGAAATTTGATCTTGCATAGGAAGTTCCGGTGCAACCTTAGAATCGGACATCAACTTAATAACATCAGTTAACGCCGCTTCCAAGTCAAAGCTCCATTGCTTGTCAGCTACAATTCTAACAACACCTGAGGCTTGTCGTCTCAAGGCATATGGATCATTTGATCCACTAGGAATCATCCCCGCTGCAAAGAACGTCAAGATTGAGTCCAACTTGTCAGCAATTGCCAAGACAGAACCAACCTCACTTGCTGGCAATGCTGAGCTTGCAGAAATTGGCATGTAGTGTTCACGGATTGCGGCCGCTACTTCTTTATCTTCACCATTTAGTAAGGCGTACTTTTCACCCATAATTCCTTGAAGTTCAGCAAATTCACCAACCATACCAGTTACCAAATCAAATTTATAAATTTCACTAGCTCGGTTTAGGTGATCAAGTTGTTCTGAATTTAAATCAAATTTCTTACCAAGATAGCTAGCAATTACCCCAACCCGTTGCATCTTCTCATACATAGTTGAAATTTTATCGTGGAAACTAACTGTCTTCAAACGGTCAACGTATTGGTCAATCGTCTGCTTCTGATCTTCTTCGTAGAAGAACATAGCGTCTTCAAGACGCGCAGTTAAAACTTTTTCGTTTCCGGCAGACACGTTTTCGATTGCCTTGTCATTACCATTACGAACTGACACAAAATGTGGTAATAGTTTGCCTGATTGGTCGGTTACGTAAAAGAATCTTTGATGATCTTTCATCGATGTAATCAATACTTCATCAGGAATTTTAAGGTATTTTTCATCGAAATTACCGAAAAATGCCGTTGGCCATTCAACAAGGTTATTAACCTCTTCCAAAAGGTCTTCATCAATATTGATCACCCAATTGTTTTTATCAGCAATCTGAGCGATCTGTTTTCTAATTAGATCTTTTCGTTTGTTAGCATCAGCAATCACAAATTGCTCAGTTAATTTTTCTTCGTATTCATCACAATTTGCCAATTCAACTTGTTTACCTAAGAAACGATGACCTGAAGTCAATCGATCTGACGTAACATCGAGAATTGTGATTGGAATTACTTTGTTATCAAGTAAGGCGACAATCCATTTAATTGGGCGCACAAATTCAAAAGAATACTCGCCCCACTTCATCATGGTTGGAAAATTCATTGCCATAATGACGTCTTTTAACCCAGTTAAAATTTCTTCCACTGTCTTACCCGCGATGTGCTTATCAACATACACATATTCAACACCCTTAAGTTCCTTGAAGGTGATGTCGTCAACAGTTGCTCCTTGACCCTTAGTAAATCCAATTGCAGCTTTTGTCCAGTTGCCGTCAGCATCTTGAGCGATTTTTTTAGCAGGTCCCTTAACTGTTTCATCAATGTCAGGTTGCTTATCACTTAAACCAGTAATTTTTAATGCCAATCTTCTTGGAGTGCTGAAAGTTTGAATGTCAGAAAAATCGATTCGCTGATCCTTCAAGTAATCTGCTGTCCGTTTCTTTAATTGATTAATACTTGGGGTAACAACGTGAGCAGGCATTTCTTCTAAGCCAACTTCTAATAAGAAATTCTTAGCCATTATTTTTCCTCCTCATCTTTCAATAATTCTTGGCGTTTTTGTTCATCTTTAATCAATGGGAAACCAAGTTTCTTCCGTTCTTCAACGAATTCCTTGGCAACCATCCGAGCCATGTTCCGAATTCTTGAGAGGAATCCGGCCCGTTCTGTAACTGAAACTGCTCCACGCGCATCTAACAGGTTAAACGTGTGGCTACATTTTAGAATGTAATCATACGCAGGGTGAACCAAGTTCATATCAAGAAGTCTATGAGCTTCTTTTTCGTAAGAGTTAAAGAAGTTCATCAACATTTCTTGGTTGCTTTCCTCAAAACTATACTTTGAATGTTCAAATTCTGGCTCTTTGAAAATGTCCCCATACTTAACGTTATCAGACCATTCAAGATCAAATACTGAGTTAACATCTTGAATGTACGAAGAGAGACGTTCTAGTCCATAGGTGATTTCTGAAGCGACAGGATCCATTTCTAACCCACCAACGATTTGGAAGTACGTAAACTGGGTAATTTCCATCCCATCAAGCCAAACTTCCCAACCAACTCCGGCACATCCCATTGAGGGATTCTCCCAGTTATCCTCTACGAAACGGATATCATGTTCAAGGGGATCGATTCCTAATTCGCGAAGACTATCCAGATATAATTCCTGAATGTTTTCTGGGGATGGCTTCATAATCACTTGAAATTGGTGATGTTGGTACAAACGGTTAGGGTTTTCACCATAACGACCATCAGCTGGCCGTCTTGATGGTTCAATGTACGCTGCATTCCATGGTTCTGGACCAACAGCCCTTAAAAAAGTGTATGGGCTCATAGTTCCAGCACCCTTTTCTGTATCATAAGCTTGCATCAACATGCAGCCCTGTGCAGACCAGTATTGCTGCAATCGTAATATTATTTGTTGCACGGACAATTTTTCAGTCATTACTAATTCCTCCTAATTTTTGCCGCAAAAAAATCCCTATGAAGAGTGAACTGAATACAGCTCATTCAACATAGGGACGATATTATCGCGGTTCCACCCTAATTCTGGCATAAAAACCAGCACTTAATTTTCGACAACGAAAGCGCCAAGGGTTTCTAGTCAGCTCTCACCGTTCTGACCTCGCTTAAAAAACCACGATTTAAAATTCTCTCTAAACGTCGAATTATTTAACTAAAATAATGATAGTTGACACCATGCTAAATGTCAACGCGCACTACATCTTAAAGTCACCTAATTGGTCTAAAAAACGTTTGCTTTTTGGAACGTAACCAACGCTTCGCGAATAAATTTGGTCAATTACCTTTCTTAGGCGTTGCTTTGTTTCAGCGTTGACATCAACCTTATTCAACTTTCGCAAATCGATTGCAGAAAACAGTCGTAAATAATAAATCGTTCTTTGATCGAGGTGCATTCGGTATGGGTCACGGTCCCAATGATTTGAGCAGAGTAGCCCACCAAATGACTCAGAATAATCAAAAGGCAAATCATTTCGGTGACAAATTGAGCAATCCACCCAATTAGGCGCCACCCCAAATGCCTCAAGAAGCTGAATTTCAAATATATTAGTGATAATGCCAGCATCAAAGCCATCATTCATCAGTGCTAAACCAATTGAAAGCTTGTCAAACCACTCAGGAATCTTCACGCCATCTTGAAATGCAAAATCAATTAAAGACATTACGTAAGTAGCATAAGCGTTAATTTCAATGTCATCACTAATTTCCTGATAATGGGCAATAGTATTCCCGCCATTTAAATATGAGAGTCCATCGCCTTTGATAACCCCATTAAATGTGCCGTATGTAAAGGGCAAAACTGCCGCTCGGTTTTTATACGTCGGTCGTTTTGCCCCCCTAACCAAAAACATCTTTTTGCCAAACTGCTTGGTCAAAAATTTTATCAACAGGTCATGTTCTCGGTATGGCTTTTGGTACATCAATATGCCGGTAAAATCTGTAGCGCCAGTTTTTGCCACGATCATTTACCTCCGAACTCAAATTAATAGTTATCCTTGCGGTAACCATAAGATTGCAACAATGATTGCTTGTCACGCCATTTGGGTTGAACTTTGACCCACAATTCAAGGTAAATTTTATTTCCAGTTAAGTTTTCAATATCTTTTCTAGCAAGGGTCCCAATCTTTTTCAGCATTGAACCTCCCTTACCAATAACAATTGCTTTTTGGCCATCACGTTCCACGATGATTGTTGCTTGAACGTTAAGAATATCATTTTCATTCTTAATTCGTTCAACAAAAACAGCCGTCGAGGTTGGGATTTCCTGACGAGTAAGCTGGAACACCTTTTCACGAATGAGTTCCGAAATCACAAAACGTTCTGGGTGATCAGTAATTTGATCTTCAGGGTAATATTGTGGCCCGTTAGGTAATTCACCAACCAGAGATTCAACCATTTGTGGAACGTTGTTACCTTCAAGAGCAGAGATTGGGAAGACTTCCTTGAAAGGCAGTGCATCCTTATACTGCTCAATAACCGATAGCAAATCATCCGGAGTAACCTGATCAATTTTATTAATTATCAAATAGATTGGTTGATCAACCTTTTTTAATTGGTCAATGATGAAGTTATCGCCAGCACCGCGGCGTTCAGTTGCGTTGACCATAAACAAAATGGCATCCACTTCTTTTAGAGTTGATAATGCTGAATCAACCATAAAGTTTCCTAATTGATCCTTAGGTTTGTGAACTCCAGGTGTATCAATGAACACAATTTGTGCGTCATCTGTTGTGTACACTCCCTGAATCTTATTACGTGTGGTTTGAGCCTTGTCACTCATAATTGCAACCTTTTGCCCAACAACTCTGTTTAAAAATGTTGATTTACCAACGTTTGGGCGGCCGACAATTGCCACAAACCCTGATTTAAAATTTGGATTATCCATAATTTACCTCACTATTTGATTAAAGAAACAATTCTAGGAATAAAAATTAGGCAGCCAATAATGGTTGCAAACAACGCTGACAGCAGTACGCCACCCGCACCAATGTCCTTAGCACGTTTTGCCAAGTCATTGTAATGTGGACCAACGATTAAGTCCACAACATTTTCTACTATGGTGTTTAATACTTCAGAGCCAATCACCGCAAAAAATGCCGCAAACAACCATAACCAGTCATTAAGATTGATTTTGAAGATAAATCCTAAAATCAAAACAACTGCAGAAATAATCAAATCAAACCGAAAATTTCGCTCTTCCAGGATTAACCGACAAATCCCAGCAATTGCGTGTCTTACGGATTGAAAAAACGATTTGTTTTTTTCGACTTGACGCTTATCTTTTAAGCCCATAAGCATTTAGTATTTCCTTTTGGAGTGGGAACATCACATCCGCATCTTCCTTCTTCATGTGGTCATAGCCATTGAGGTGAAGAAATCCATGAACGACTAAAAAGCCAAGTTCACGGTCAAATGAATGTTCTAAGTAATCAGCTTGTTCAGCAACTTTATCAACGGAAACAAAGATATCACCAATATTTTGCGGAATCTCCTCTTTCAGAGTGTCATCCAAAATAATTGGCAAATCATCTTCACCTTCATCTTCAATTGCAAAACTAATTACGTCGGTTGGGCGATCAACATCGCGGTACTCACGGTTGATTCGTTGTATTTCATCGTTATTAACTAAAGTAACTGACATTTCTGCATTATCAGGTAGATGAATATATTCACCAGCAAAATTTAATACGTTTCTGATTAATTTAAGTTGGTCTTCAGTTACTTTTTCTGCTGTCTTGTCATAAATTTCTAAATCCATTAATTACTCCTATCCAGTTAACCAGCGTTATCTTCATATGCATTGATAATTTTTGAAACCACAGGGTGACGAACAACATCTTTTGAGTTGAAAGAAACAAACTCAATCTGATCGATACCCGCCAGAATTTTTTGGGCGGCAACTAAACCACTCTTAGCATTCCTTGGCAAATCAATTTGTGACACGTCACCATTAACAATCATTTTTGAACCAAAACCTAATCTAGTCAAAAACATCTTCATCTGTGAATTAGTTGTGTTTTGAGCTTCATCCAAAATTACAAATGCATTATCCAATGTCCGCCCACGCATATAGGCTAACGGTGCAATCTCGATTATTCCTCTGTCTAATAAGCGTTCGGTATGCTCTGTTCCCAAAATTGCGTGCAAAGCATCATATATGGGTCTCAGGTATGGATCAACCTTGTCTTTTAAGTCACCAGGTAAGAATCCTAAACTTTCACCAGCTTCAACAGCGGGACGGGTTAAAACAATTCGGTCAACGATTCCCTTCTTAAGTGCGGCAACAGCCATAACGACAGCGAGATACGTTTTACCCGTACCTGCAGGACCAACACCAAATACAATGTCATGTCTTCTGATTGCTTGGACATACTGTCTCTGGCCGAACGTCTTGACACGAACAGCGTGATTTTTTGCATCTTTAATTAGAACCTGGTCATAAAGATCAGTAAAGTACTCCAAAGTACCATTTTCAGCCATGTTCAGTGCGCTAACAAAGTCACTTGAATTAACACTGATTCCCTTTTCAATAAGTCCCAAAATATTTTGCAGAATTACAATAGCTGTGTTTACAGGTTGTTCATCACCTGAAACTTTCAAGCTATTACCAAAAACATTGATTGAAACGTTGAGCCCACTTTCCAAAATTGAGACATACTCATCTTGAGTACCAACAATCGTGAGTAGGTGGTTTGGGTCTGAAACGATAAATTCCTTAGTTACTACTTGTTCTTCTGCCAATAATTACGGCTCCTTTTCCGGTTATTTATGATTAACTTTGAAGGTGCTCCTTCACGAGCTTATTAATTACGCTTCCATCAGCTTGGCCCTTAACTTTAGGCATAATTGCCCCCATGACCTTACCAAAATCAGCCATTGATTCAGCACCAACCTCAGAGATAGTTTCACTAACAACCTTAGAAACTTCTTCCTCAGACATTTGTGCCGGAGCATAAACTTCAGTTAACTTTAGTTTTTCTTCTTGATCAGCAACTAAATCATCACGATTGCCCTTTTTAAATTCGGCAATTGATTCTTTGATTTGCTTGATTTCTTTTAAAACGATTTGGCCGACCTGTTCGTCAGTTAAATCTTCGTTATTATTATCTACCTTGGCATTTGTGATTTGGGACTTCAATCCACGAATCACACCAAGTTTAATCTTATCTTTAGCTTTCATTGATGCCTTTAGATCAGAATTCAATTGTTCATTAATTGACATTATAATTCCTCTTTTCGATTATACATAAATTTTAACATTAAAAAAGACCGAAGACTAACACATATTAGTCATCGATCCTTTAATAATTACAAATTAGAAACGGCGCTTCTTCTTGTTGTTACGCTTACGTGCCGCCTCAGACTTTAACTTACGCTTAACACTTGGTTTTTCATAAAATTCTCGTTTACGATATTCTTGTAGTGTACCGCTTTTAGAAACTGTACGTTTGAAGCGTCGAAGAGCATCATCAAGAGACTCGTTTTTACGAACGACTGTCTTTGCCATATGAAATTCCCTCCCTCCGAGCTCAAAGTTTAACAATTCTGATGTCGTAACACCAAAACGGTTCGAAAATAATTATACATACTTTGATAAACCACGTCAATTGTTTCTGGTAAAAAGAGTTTCCATGTTAAAATTTATTTAAATAAATCAAGGGAGCAGGAATATGACAACTAAACAAAACATCTACATTATTTCCGATTCAAGCGGTGGTACCGCCCAGACCATTGCCCAAACTGCGGTATCGCAGTTTCCTGATGTAATTGCCGAAATCAAGCGATTCCCATTTGTCCAAACATCATCGATGTTGGCCGGAATTTTAAAGCTAGCTAAACAAAATCAGGCAATGATCTTTCATACCCTAGTCAATACTGATTTAAGTGACCAGGTAAATAATTTCTGTCACGAAAATGGGATGTACAACTTTGATTGTGTCCAATCGCCAATGAATATGCTCGCAAAAGCCACGGGACAGACCCCAGCTCACGTACCTGGCCTCATTCATGACTTGAATGAAAATTATTTTGAACGCATATCAGCAATTGAATTTGCGGTTGAAAATGACGATGGTAAAAATGCCAAAGGTCTCCTACAAGCAGATGTTGTCCTTTTAGGTGTCTCCAGAACGTCAAAAACGCCCCTCTCGCTTTATCTAGCTAACCAGAACCTCAAGGTAGCTAACTTGCCTATTGGTCCTACAATGCAAATTCCTGACGAAATAAAGCAGGTCGAGACTAAGCGGATGTTTGGATTAATCAATACACCTGAGAAATTAAGCCGAATTCGTAAGCAACGAATGATTTCGTACGGTCTTGATGCAAACACCCCATATTCAGATCCTGAAAATATCAAAAAAGAGCTCGACTTCGCTAAGAAACTTTATCGAGATTTGGGTTGTTTAACAATTAATGTTGCCAACAAATCCATTGAGGAAACCTCAACCATCATTCTCGAGAGTTTAGACTTAGACGAAACCGAGCTCGAACCTTAACCTAAAATGGCTTACCAGCCATCATATCTTCAATGATATTAGGGTTAAACTTTTGTTCACGGAGCATTTTAACTTCATAACCATGTGGATTGTAGCGAACTTTCTTATCGTTTTCATCCTTCAAAATTGGCGTTTCCATAATCTTGGGAACGTCTTTTAATTGCTCATGATGTGCAATGTAGTTCAAGGAATCAAATCCAATTGTTCCTAATCCCAAGATTTCATGCCGATCTTTATGACTACCTTGAGGATTTTTGGAGTCATTCAGATGAATCACTTTTATCCGATCAAGGCCCACAACTTTATCAAATTCTGCCAGAACGCCGTCAAAGTCATCCTTGACGTTATATCCAGCATCATTTGTGTGACAAGTATCAAACGTAACTGAAAGTTTGTCATTATCCTGAACTTGATCAATTATTTCGGCAATTTGTTCGAATGTAATTCCAACCTCAGTACCCTTGCCTGCCATGGTTTCAATGGCGATTTGTGTCGTTTGATCAGGCTCAATTACTTCATTTAATCCCTTGGCAATGTGCGCAATTGCAGCTTCTGGCCCAGCACCCACATGTGCTCCTGGATGCAAAACGATTTGGGAAGCACCGATTGCTTGAGCACGCTTGATTTCTTCGTGAAGAAAATCAATTCCAAACTGAAAGCTCTCAGGTTTTTTGGTATTACCCAAATTAATAATGTAGGGAGCGTGAACAACCGACTCAACCAGTCCGTTATCCTTCATGTATTGTTTTCCTTCATCTGCCATTAGCTTATCGATTGGTTTTCGAACCGTATTTTGTGGCGCACCAGTGTAAACCATGAATACATTTTCTTTCAATTCATGAGCTTGCTTGGCTGAACCCAAAAACATCTCTTTCCCATTCATATTTACATGTGATCCAACTAAAAATTCGCTATCAGTCATTAGTATTTGTACCTCCATTCAAGATTAGCTTAGCTACATGGTCTGAGGCCTGTCCGCTCTCCCACGCACAAAACTTTTGGTTAAACGCGGTCATTTGTTCTTCATAGTTAGCAAACGTTCCTGTATTGGTAAACTCAGTTATTTTATCTAAGAATTCTTGCTCATCGGTAACCAACGGTCCCGACAATGATTCTTGTGAGTAATCAAAATAAAATCCTCTGAGTTCATCTCGATAATGGTCTAAGTCATAAGCATAAAATAACGTTGGTCGCTTTAAGTTCGCGTAGTCAAACATCACTGACGAGTAGTCTGTGATCAATAAATCCGAAATCAAATAAAGTTCATTGATATCATTATCGGCTAAAATCTTAACCTGATCTTCAAAGCCTGTAATGTTGATTTTATCCTTTACTAAATAGTGAGGTCTAATAATTAGCTGGGAATCTTTGGGTACCCGTTCAAAAAAATTCTCTAGGCTAAAAGGTAACTCAAAATTATAGACCCCTTGTTGCTTAAAGTTATCATCACGCCAAGTTGGTGCATACAAGAACACTGTGTTAGGTTGGCTTCCAAGTAACTTTTGTTTAAGCTCAGCAATCTTACCCGCCTGATTATCATTATACAAAACATCGTTTCTGGGATAACCAATGTTTAGAAACTTTCCAGAAAATGCAAATGCAGACTTGAATATTTGTTGGGAATACTTATTAGGGGCGATTAAATAGCTCCAGCGAGATGCTTCTCGTTTGAAATCTTCATGGTACTGAGCGGTTGTTGTTCCAGGAATCTCCACATTAGGAATGTCACGACCCAATTTCTTTAATGGTGTACCGTGCCATGTCTGAATATATACAGTTTTACGGTTTTTATGCCACCACAATGGAAGTCGTGAATTCATGACCCAAATCTGTGAGGTTGCCATTAAAACTGCCCATTGAGGAGTAAACCTTCGAATTAGTTTAATTTCCGGGTGGGCTTTTTGAATGCGTCTATATTCTGATGGTTTAACACTAAAGTAAGCTGTGTCCGTATATGAGGAATCCAGACTAACAAGTGCCTTGTACACAGCGTATGGGTTGTCACTAACGTCTCGACCATTAAAGCTTTCAAACATGACACGCCCTTTTTTTACCGGCATACAAAGAAACCCATCGTTAATAACGATGAGCACCATGCGAGCAATAAGTTTTATGAACGTCTTAATTTTATTACCCATTCTTATTACCTACCCTATATCAAATCAACAAATCTTGACCGGAATTTGTAGTGGAGATGTGAACCGACCAGAAGGAAGAACAACACAAATCCCCAGAAAACGATGGTTAGCGTTCCCTGTTGCCAGAAATGTCCTTCACCAAACATAGCCTGTCTAAACCCATTAATTACATAGAAGAATGGATTAAGTTGCAAAATTCTAACCATTGGTGCTGGAAATGCATTGGTTTCGAAATTGAACAGAACCCCAGATAAGTAGAACAGCATCCGCATTACTGATTGCAATAAAATTCTGTAGTCACGGACTAGTACTGAGATAGTCGAATTGAAAATTCCAAAGGCAATTAACCAAGCAATCATACAGATAAAGTAGTAGATCCATTCAAACCATGAAACAGCTGGGTAAACCTTATTCAGTAAACCGATTAAAATAGTAAATACTAACATCGTCCAAAAAGTCGTTAGGTTACTTACTACCTTGATTGTTGGCAAAACGCTGACTGGAAATTTCATTTTTGAAACCATCCCTACGCGCTCGTAGATACTCTTAGAAGCATCTAAAACGGCACGGTTCATGAAGAACCAAGGGGTAATCCCGATAACCATCCAAGGAAGGTAGCCAACTCCGTGTGTTGAGGAGCCATGTTTTAAACCAACCCCAAATACTACCCAATAAATTCCAATTTGAATCAAGGGATATAGATATTCCCAAACCAACCCTAAGTAATGGCTTTGGTATTCAGCTTTATCCTCATATCGAGAGATTCTGAATATAATGCCAATGTTTTGAATTTGTTCCTTGATTAATGTAAATACTTCTTTCAAAACAAGCTCTCCTTAATTTTAAGAATTGAACAATTCCAAGTAATGCTTAATAACTCGATCTGAAGCGTTACCGTCATTGTATGTATTCCATTTATGATTAAATTCAGTGAAATCAGATGACTCATCTGCAATGATTCGTTCAGCCAAATCATCAACATTGAGGACCGGATTGGTTGGTAGCCAATCTAAGAAATCATTCTGGATCCCTGGATCTTTCCGGTACTTTTCTAAATCAAACATGAAAAAGATAACTGATTTTGCACTTTTAAGCAAGCTAAAATCAAAAACTACTGAAGAATAGTCAGTTACCAAAGTGTCAGCAACCGTCAATAAATCACTAGTTGAAAATTGATGATAGAACCTAATTTGAGGGTTACGAACTTCACGAACGGCATCCTCACGATCCCTCACCACAGGATGGAGCTTTATTACTACAATTGCATTTGGATCACTTGTTAGCGCCTTGCTAGTGCCAACAGGAAGTTTAAATGTCCCGTCATCACGATAAGTTGGTGCATACAAGATCACCCGCTTACCCTTTAATTCTGGAGCAGTTCGATAGATTCGTTCCCTTGATGCTTGAATCGCTTCTTCATCGAAAAATGCGTCAGACCGTGGATATCCTAACAAGCGCATCTGGTCTGAATTTGCGTGGTAGCTTTGTTCAAAAACTTTCCCCATAGCATTAGAAGATACGATATAATCATCAAATTTATCATACACTGCTTGAAAACGCCGCTTGTCTGAACCTGAACGTTGATCCGTAGTTGGATCTTCCCAACCAAATTTTTTGATTGCTCCATTCGCATGCCAGACCTGAACAATTTTCATCTTAGGTGTCTTAAACAGGCCCCCTAAAAAGGCATAATAATTATCACAAAAGATCAGCCTTGCTCCCATAAGTTGAGGAACTTTTCCCAGCACAAAGCTAATATTGTCCTTAAATGGTCTGGTAATAATTCCAAAGGCAGCTAAATCAGTGGCTGCTGCTTCGGTACTGTCACGATAATAGACAATCAACCGGCTTTTTGCTGGCTTATTTGCAGCCAATTTTTTTATAAAATCTACATTACTGTCAAAACTCATAAAGTAGACAATGTTTCTCTTTTTTCTAAATAGATTAAGAAAAGAAACCATCCTAATCAAAAAGAGATAAATCACTTTCACCATATTCACCAATTTTCATTCATATTCACTAACCCGAGTATTATACCATAACGAATAAATCACTTGAGCCACAAAGTCAATCATAGATAATTCTTTAGAATTAAGGCATTGGATCGTAAAACCGCCCTAAGATTTTGACGGTATCAGATAACGAAGCAAATGCATGTGGATCAGATTCTAGAAGTGCTTCTTCAAGTTCACCCATTTCATACCGGGAGATTACTGTAAACAAAATGGTCTTTGAATCATGTTGGTAAGCACCCTCAGCATTGTGAAGAATGGTTATCCCCCGACGCAAATGGTTCTGCACGCTATCAATGACGGTATTGGGGCGTGAGGTGATAATCATCACCTGCATTCGTTGTTGCTTAGTGTAGGTCATGTCCATAACTTTAGCATTTACAATTAAACTTAGAGCAGAGTAAAAGGCGTATGGCCAGCCATACATTGTCCCAGCAGCTAAGATTATCAGAGTATTAAATGCAATATTGATTGAACCGATTGAGCGGCCTGTCCGATCCCGAATTACAATTCCGAGGATATCCAAGCCACCAGTCGAAATCCCATTCTTCAAAGCTAATCCTGTACCAAACCCGTTAACTGCCCCACCAAAAATCGCACAAATAATTGGGTCATGGGTCAGTTGAATTGGGTTGATCATCTGGATCATTAAACTTGAAAGGAACACAGTAATCACCGTAAAGACAGTAAACTGCCGACTGATAGCTCGCCAGGCTAGTAAAAACAATGGAATGTTGAGTAAGAATAACCCCACACCTGTAGTGATAGTCATTGGAAAAAATCGTTCAGAAATTGTGGTCAATAACTGAGCAAATCCAGTGATTCCTGACGAATAAATGTGCCCCGGTGTCCAAAAGAAGTTCACCGCAATCGACACTAAAATCGCGTAAATCAGTGAAGTAGATGTTTTTGTGATATATGCATGCCGTTTAAGTACTTTTGAAACGTCGTCCATTTAGTTCCCCATCCTCAATTGATATATTCATAATGATTATATACTTAACTTCACAATAAAAAAGGCCGATTTTCATCAGCCAGTTTTAAATCCTTATTTTTTATCTTCATCGTTAT
Organism: Lentilactobacillus curieae; assembly: GCF_000785105.2. NCBI lineage: Bacteria > Bacillati > Bacillota > Bacilli > Lactobacillales > Lactobacillaceae > Lentilactobacillus > Lentilactobacillus curieae. The sequence goes on from NZ_CP018906.1 coordinate 1,950,367, forward strand.
CGGCAACAAAGATTCCCAAATCTTCGAGCTGCTTAGTTGCAACCGGTGCAGGAGCACTAGTAAGCGGTTCAACTGCCTTAGAATTCTTAGGGAAGGCAATAACGTCACGAATGTTATCGCGGTCAGCAAGCAATCTAACAAACCGATCCAAACCAATTGCCAAACCACCATGAGGTGGGAAGCCGTAATCCAATGCATTCAAGAAGTACCCAAATTGAGCTTCGGCACTTTCCTTAGTAAAGCCAAGGGCTTCGAACATTTTTTCTTGGATGTCACGACGGTGAATACGGATTGAACCACCACCAAGTTCCAAGCCATTCAAGATAATATCATAACTTTGGGCATAAGCCTTATGAGGATCCTCATCCGCATTCATCAAGTAATGAAGGTCCTCTTCATTAGGCATGGTAAATGGATGATGAGCTGCAACGTAACGCTTCAAATCAACATCGTAGTCAAACAAAGGCCAGTCAACAATCCACAAGAAAGCAAACTTCGATTCATCAATCATGTTTTGTTCCTTGGCAATTTGGACTCTAAGGTATGACAATGTGTTAGCAACTACCCGGCTGTTATCTGCAGCGAAAAGTAATAGATCCCCAACCTTTGCTTCAGTTTTAGCCAAAATTTCGTCACGAACTGCATCATCACCAAAGAACTTAGCAATTGGTCCTGAGAAACCATCATCAGTAACTTTGAGCCATGCCAATCCCTTTGCACCAAAACGTTCAACATACTTACCAAATGCATCAAGATCTTTTCTTGAGTACAAGTCAGCACCACCAGGAACGGCAATCGCCTTAACTTGGCCACCGTTTTCAACGGCAGATGAGAACACTTTGAAGTCAACATTCTTCATAATTTCTGAAAGGTCCTTCAATTCCATACCAAAACGGACATCAGGTTGATCAGTCCCAAAACGGGCCATTGATTCATCCCAGCTCATTTTTGCAAATGGAAGTTGAACTTCTTTGCCCAAAGCATCCTTCATTACTTTAGCGATTAAGCCTTCAGTAACCTCTTGAATTTCTTCTGGGTCAGCAAATGACATTTCCATATCAATTTGAGTAAATTCTGGTTGGCGGTCACCACGCAAATCTTCGTCACGATAACAACGAGCAATTTGATAATATTTATCAAATCCAGCCCCCATCAATAATTGTTTAAATTGTTGTGGAGATTGGGGAAGTGCATAAAAAGATCCTGGATACACTCGTGATGGTACTAAGTAATCACGGGCACCTTCTGGAGTTGATTTAGTCAAAGTTGGAGTTTCAATGTCAATGAACTCTTGTGAGTCAAAGAAACTGTGAACTGCTTGAATAATCCGATTTCTCATCAAGATACTGCGTTGCATCTCAGGACGACGCAAGTCAAGATAACGGTACTTCAACCGCAAATCATCGGAAACATTAATGTCGTCTTGAATATAAAATGGTGGTGTCTTAGCAGTTGCCAAAATCTTTGCTTCAACAATGTCCACTTCAACCTTACCAGTCCGCATCTTATCGTTTACTTCTTTATCAGCACGGGCAACTACTTTTCCACGAACTTCAATTACGTATTCACCACGAAGTTGGTCAGCAACCTTCAAGGCATCCTCGCCATATTCTTCACTAAAGACTAATTGGACAATTCCCTTAATGTCACGAAGGTCGATAAAGATTAATCCACCTAAATCACGTCGCTTTTGAACCCATCCCTTTAGGACAACTTCTTCACCAATCAGTTTCTCGTCTACGAGTCCTGCATACGTTGTTCTCTTCATTCTTCTCACTCTCTATTCATCAAAATTAAAGTTATTAGTAATTACTTCATTGAAATTAGCTGTAATGTCCTTAAGTGGCACATTAACTTCCTTACCAGACACCATTGATTTTACGTTGGCTGAATCACTTTCAAGTTCCTTTTCGCCAATGGTGATCGTAAATTGTGCGTTTAACTTGTCTGCTGATTTAAATTGGGCTTTCGGTTTTCTATCGAGGTAGTCACGGTCAGCTGAAAAGCCGTCATTTCTCAATGCTTGTACGATTTTTAAAGTGGCTTCACTGGTGCCTTCACCGATACCAACTGCGTAAACGTCAAGTTGATCTAACACTGGTAGTTTTACTTCTTGAGCGTCCATCAGTACCATCAACCGTTCAACACCTAATCCAAATCCGATACCTGGAGTTTCTGGTCCACCTAATTCTTCAACCAAACCGTTGTAACGACCACCAGCACAGATTGTTGTGTAGCCTTCTCCAAGCGAGCGTGAGTCGACCATAATTTCAAAAATCGTGTGGGTGTAATAGTCAAGCCCACGAACCATGTTGTCATCAACATCATAATCAATTCCCAATGTATCTAGCAAATGCTTAACTGCTTCAAAGTGCTTCTGAGAATCCTCAGATAAATAATCCAAGATTGATGGTGCACCCTTAACAATTTCTTGATCTCGATTGTCCTTACTGTCAAGCACCCGAAGTGGGTTCTTATGCAACCTAGTCTTGGAATCATCACTCAATTCATCAAAAAACGGATCTAGATAATCAATTAAAGCCTGCCGATAATTAGTGCGAGTCTCTTGATCACCTAAAGTGTTAATAGCCAACCGAACACCAGTTAAACCAACATGCTTTAATAGATCCATTGCCATCGAAATTACTTCAACATCTAACTCGGGCTCATTACTACCAAATGCTTCGACTCCAATTTGGTGGAACTCACGTTGTCGACCCGATTGTGGTCTTTCATACCTGAACATTGAACCCATGTAGAATAACTTTACTGGTTTTTGATGTTCAGGGCCGTATAGTTTATTTTCAACGAATGCCCTTACAACACCGGCAGTTCCTTCTGGACGTAAACTGATGTGACGATCACCCTTATCGTGAAAATCATACATTTCCTTAGTAACCACATCAGAAGTGTCACCACTGGTTCTAGAGAACACTTCGAAATTTTCAAACAATGGGGTTCTAATTTCGTGATAACGATAATTGTCAAAAATCATTCTGGCTGTCTCTTCGACATAGCCCCACTTCTTTGCCTCGTCTGGTAAAATATCGGCCGTTCCTTTTGGTCGTTGATATCTCATGAAAAGCCCTCCTAAAAATAAAAAGCACCCTTGTCATTGACAAGGGTGCTTATCGCACGGTACCACCTTAATAAAACTCAAGAATAACGCTCGCGCGAATAGTAATTACACCATTAACCTTAACTAAAAAGTGTCATTCAAAACTACCGTTACGTCTTTTCAGCAAACAGACGCTCTCTTAAAACGGAATCGTTTCTACTGTTCTTTTCATCGGTTGTTTATTTAACTGCTTATAACATTAGTCGAGTTTTTAGTGAATGTCAAGATGAGAAATCAATTGCTTATCATCCTGCTTACACTATAATAGAATTACTGAATTGATTGGATGAGAGAAATTGAAAAAAATAATCAAGAATCGTAGTTGGATAATCACCACGGTAACGATAATCGCAACCCTAGCAATTATGTTAATTGCGTTGTATGCAAACTCGGTAACAGTTAAGGTTAATTCATTGAATCTACGGACTGGACCTGCAGTTACTTACTCGGTTAAAGAAAAGATCAACAAAGGTGAACGCCTTCAAGTTATCAGCCGTAAAAATGACTGGATCAAAGTTATTTCTCACCACAGAGAAATTGGCTGGGTCGCTTCATGGTTGGTTGAAAACTCTAGCATCAAGCACGTTTCAAGCCTGTCTGAAGCCACAATTGTTATCGACCCCGGGCACGGTGGCTCTGATTCAGGTGCTTTATCAACTAAGGGAAAAGAAGAAAAACATTACACGCTGATTTTTGCTAATAAACTTGCCAACGACTTAAGAGCAAAAGGCGCTAGAGTTATATTAACTAGAGATACAGATAAAACCGTCGCCCTTTCAAAACGACCAGATATCGCCATTAAAAACTCAGCTAGTGCATTTATCAGTATTCACTTTGATTCTTCTGACACCGCTAATGACGCCACCGGATTTACAACATATTATTACCATCCTGGAAGATCAAGGGCATTAGCACAGTCAGTTGACAGCGGCTTGGATAATTTGGCACTTGATAACCGTGGCGTGGAATTCGGTAACTTCTTAGTAATCCGGGATAATTCCGTACCGGCCATTTTGATTGAAGGCGGATATATTAATAATGATAATGACTTCAAAAAAATTGATTCTGCTGCTTATCAAGATCAATACGCTCAAGACGTTACAACAGGTTTAGCCAACTACTTTAAATCTAATGGATAATAAAAAGGTCAGCCCTCTAGGCTGACCTTTTGTTTTACTTCACTAAGAAATCCTTTAGTTCAGATAGTTCAGTTACGCGGACATCGGGTGATCCCGTTTTAACAATTGTTCTATCTGGATCAAACAACGCCGTAGAAACATTCGCTCGGTTTCCTGCTTCAATATCAAGCTGACGGTCCCCAATCATTACGGTTGATTCATTGGCTAATTGATATTCTTGCTTTAACCAGTTTAATGAATCTGGCTGAGGCTTACGAGGAAATTTATCAGCAGACGTCACAAATCCTGTGAATTTAGAAAGCATTCCAAAATTATCTAGTAATGTCTTAGCTTGTTCATCCCGATGTGTCAGCAAGTAATTGCCACCACCATTTTCAATTGCGTAGTCCAACAATTCGTTCGCACCAGCAAAGGGTTTTGCATCCTTTACTTGCTCTGTCTGGTACTTAGCGTTCAGCTGCGCCAATTTTGATTCTTTAATTCCGTAGTATGCGGAAAACTTTTTTAAAGCAGCTCCAACTGATTGTTGCCTCATAATTACATAAATATCATGCTCATCAATTCCAACGTCATCAATTCCCATGTCATTTAATCCATTGACAAAAGCGTTAACCATTGCTGGATAAGTATCAAACAGGGTACCATCGAAGTCCCAAATCAAATTATTTATCATCATAAACTCCTAGTTACTTGTTTTCAGTATCGAACATAATCGTCACTGGACCATCGTTTTGAATATCTACTAGCATATCTGCACCAAATACTCCTGGTTTAACTTCTAAGCCAGTCGCTGCAAGCTGGTCATTGAACTGTTCATAAATTTTCTTAGCGTGCTCAGGTTGCCCTGCACCTGTAAAGCTTGGCCGGTTACCCTTTTTAGTGTCTGCAAATAAGGTAAATTGAGAAATTGACAATATCGAACCATTAACACGGTTAATATCAAGATTGAGTTTCCCCTGCTCATCTTCAAATACTCGTAACTTGCTAATTTTATGAACTAGATACTCAATTTCTTCATTACCATCATTGTCATTGACACCAACGAGTAATACAAATCCCTTATCGATTTTGTTATAGACCTGGTCATCGATACTGACCGATGCTCGACTAACTCTTTGCAATACAACTCTCAAATTCAGCGACTCCTATCTAAAGGTTCTTTCAATTACGTAAACATCAGGAATGTTTTTTATGGTATTAATCAAACGCTCTAATTGTTCGAGATTACGAATACCAACGGACACAGAAACGGTTGCCATCTTGTTGTGGTCAACTTGACCGTTAATCGAAGATACATCCTTAGTAACGTTATTAACTGCGTTAAGAACGTCAGTAAGTAACCCAGAACGGTTATAACCAGAGAAAGACAAGTTAGCTGGATAGTTAGTGCGGTTAGTTCCAGGATCATCCCAAGAAACTTCAATTAACCGCTCACCATTTTCCTCTGCCTTCTTGATATTAGGGCAATCCACCCTGTGGACTGAAACCCCTCTACCTTTTGTAATGTATCCAACGATATCATCACCAGGAACCGGGGTACAACAATGACTTAAACGAACCAACATGTTGTCAACGCCTTCAATAATGACCCCACTAGATGATGATTGTTTAGCATGTCTTTGTTGCTTGGTTTCAGTCTTCTCAGAGATAGTCTGGTGTTTTTCGAGAACTTCTCGTTCTGCTTGGTCTTGACGCTCTTTCTTCTTTTGGGCGCGAATATCTTCTGTAATTCGGTTGATAACACCAGTTGGTTGAAGATCCCCAAATCCAACTGCTGCTAATAGATCTTCACCATGTTGATAGTGCATATTCTGAGCTACTTTATCAAGCTTCTCATCAGTTAGCACTGCTTTGGGGCTAAAGCCAGCATTTTGCAGATGATGAGTCAAAATTTCTCGACCAGTTTCAATGTTTTGAACTCTATCCTCTTGGCGGAAGAACTGCTTAATCTTATTTCTTGCTCTTCTGGTATGAACCATCTGTAACCAATCGCGACTTGGTCCTGCAGAGTTTGGTGAGGTAATAATATCGACGATATCACCGTTTGAAACCTCAAAGTCTAGCGGAACTATCTTACCGTTAACCCTAGCCCCAGTAGTGTGATTTCCAACCTCAGTATGAATAATGTAGGCCATATCAAGTGGCCCAGCACCCTTAGGCAGTTCAAAAACATCGCCCTTAGGAGTAAACGCATAAACCCGGTCACCGAAGAGTTCACCTTTGACGCCATCCATAAAGTCAGCCGCATCATCGGTATCTTCTTGCAATTCAATGATTTCTTTAAACCAGTTTAGCTTATTGTTGTCGTTTGAACCTTGGACCCCATCCTTGATTCCTTCTTTATATGCCCAGTGAGCCGCAATACCAAATTCAGCAACCTGGTGCATTTCCTCAGTTCTGATTTGGACCTCAAGTGGTTTACCTTCCGGACCAATAACTGTTGTATGCAGTGACTGGTACATGTTGTCCTTAGGCATTGCAATGTAGTCTTTAAATCGACCCGGCATTGGTTTCCATTCTGAATGAATGGCACCCAAAACGGCGTAACAATCTTTAATTGATTCAACAATTACCCTAATTGCCAGCAAATCGTAAATCTGGCTAAATTGCTTATGTTGATCAACCATTTTTCGGTATACCGAGTAAATATGCTTTGGTCGACCATAAATATCAACCTTAAGGTCAAGGTCAGCAATTGCCCCCTTAACTTGTTTGATTGCTTTTTGAATATAGTCCTCTCGCTGATCCCGACGTGAGTTCATTAGATGAACGATTCGATAGTACTGTTGAGGATTTAGGTAACGAAGACTGATGTCTTCAAGTTCCCACTTAACGGTACCAATACCTAAACGATCCGCAATTGGAGCGTAGATTTCAAGGGTTTCTTTGGCAATCCGCCGCTGCTTATCTGGCCGCAATGACTTAAGGGTTCGCATATTGTGCAAGCGATCCGCTAATTTAACGATCATCACCCGAATATCCTTACACATTGCCAATAATAATTTACGGTGATTTTCAGCAAGCCTTTCCTGACTTGACTTGTACTTAATTTTTGAAAGCTTAGTAACTCCGTCCACAATTAAACAAACATCATCACCAAACAATTCCTTTACATCAGACAATTCCACACCGGTATCTTCCACAATGTCATGAAGAAATCCCGCAGAAACCGTCGCAGGATCCATGTGCAAGTCTGCTAAAATACCAGCAACCTGAGTTGGATGAGTAATGTAAGGTTCACCAGATTGTCTTGTTTGATCTGCATGTGCCACAGCAGCAAACTGATAAGCTTTTTTAACTTCTTCAATGTGTTCTTGGTTCATATATTCGGCTACCTGTTTGATAACCTCATCTGCTGTCCATACTTTTGTGGCCATATGATCACTTACTTTCTTGGTAATTACTTAGACCTATTTTACAATCATTTAGCTAATGACTCAATTCAAAGTAATAAGAAGCTGCTGCCAACACGTAAAATGGTGCAGTTTCCGTTCTTAAAATCCGTGGGCCTAAACCAGCACTCACAAATCCTTCACCGGTCATCCAGTCCATTTCTGAGTCTGATACTCCGCCCTCAGGACCAATTACAAACAATCCAGATTCACCAGTTTTCATTTGACTAAACACTTTACTTAAATTTGATTCTTCACCTTGCTTAGCAGCTTCCTCATATGCAATGACCTTAGCATTATAACTAGCTAAATCAATCATCGATAAATCGTTAGCATAACTAACTTTAGGAATCACGTTTCGATGTGATTGCTCGGCAGCGCTTTTAGCAACCTCTTGCAAACGACTAATTTTTTTGTCAGCTTTACCGTTCCAATTGACAATCGATCTTTCCATGCTGGTAAAAATAACGTTTGCAACACCAAGTTCTGTAGATTTTTGCACAATTATTTCCGGCTTGCTTTGCTTTGGTAAACCACATACTAAAGTAATGTCTACCGGTAATTCAACATTCCGGTCAAGATCCTTAATTATTTTGCACCTGGCTTGCCTATCTTCAACCGCTACTAACTCCGCTAAATAAACGTGGTGGTCACTTAAGACTAACTCAACTTGTTCGCCAATCTCACTTCTGAGTACGCGAACAAAATGTTTAGCGACGTCAGCTGGTAGTTCAACCACGCCATCAGTCGGTTTAGCTTTTTCAATAAAATAATGTTGCATTGCTACTCCCCGTCTTTGCCGGGCTTCTTGGCAATAATTGAGTACCAATCACCCATGTTTAATACTTGTAATACTTTAAATCCTTGTTTTTCAATCGCATTTCTGACAGTATCCAACTTAGAATTAATAATTCCGGCAGTAATAAACGTTCCATTTGGCTTTAAATTCTGAAATGCTTGGGGTACAAGCGGAATAATAATTTCAGCTAAAATATTAGCAACCACCAAATCAACTTGTTTATGAATTCCATTTAATAAATCGTTGGCTACGATTTTCATGCTATCTGCGTCAAAGTTCAACTTGATGTTTTCCTTTGCTGACCTGACAGCAACATCATCAACATCAGTGGCAAAAATATCTTTAACACCAAGTAATCTGGCTCCAATGCTCAAAACTCCAGAACCAGTTCCGACGTCAATCATTGACTCACCACCACGAACTACAGTTTCAAGTGCTTGAAGAGAAAGCTGTGTAGTTGGGTGCGTTCCAGTACCGAATGCCATTCCTGGATCCAAGCGAATGATTTTTTCGTCGCCTGTGGATGGCTGATAGCCTTCCCAGCTAGGGACGATTGTTAAATAACGAGTAATTCTTAGGGGATGATAATATTTTTCCCATTCGGTTGCCCAGTCTTCATCAGCGACCGGATTAGCTTTAACTTCAGCTGGTCCAGGATTTAACCCAAATTCTTTAAGGTTACGAACCCTTTCCTCAATTTGGGGTAGTTTTGTCTCAATGCTGTCTGTCTCTGGAAAATACGAACTAACAATTGCCCCACTTTTAATGTGAGGAATCGCATTTACGTCAAAGATTCTTCCGTGCTCTGCCTCATCTTTAGTGTCAATATTTTGAAAATCTTGAGCGTCTTCAATCTTAACGCCCTTGGCTTCAAAATCCATAAATATGTTGCTGACTGCCTCGACAGCCTCGCTAGTGGTTAATACAGATACTTGTGTCCAATTCATACTAGATTTCCTTTCCGATACAAAAAAAGCACCCTATTTGGATGCACCGTTTGATACTTCTTCTTTACCTTGTTGATCGGTTTCGCTATGAACTCTAGCTTCGTGATCCATCAAGTGTGTTTGTAAGTATTCTAATAACTCGGCCTCCGTGCGGAATACACGAGGATGCTTTTGTTTATGGAGTCTTAAATCGATTTCATTAATACGCTGTCTACCAGTCCACTTGTGACTGTACCTAATTATCAGTCTATTATCAAGTTGTTTTCTACCAAACTTAAAGATATAGATGTTGTCGGGGGTCATCAAGGGGCGCATATACTCTTTTTTATAGTAAAAGCCGTTTTTTCTAAGATATTGTTTAGTTCGACTAAGAATAATGAACACCTCCCGTTTATTTTTTTATTTCTCGTGAAATTCTTCATAAAAACAATTAATATATATATTAATAGAATGAACTTGAAAACGCAAACGATTTATTTGAATTTTTCCAATTTGTTTGTAATGATAGTTTTAAGGAGATGAACCAAATGGAAACGTTCCGCATCCGCTTTATCAACCGGATTACTGACGAAACAATCAGGATTGGTTATACCGCCATCTTGGAAAATAACCAAAGCCCCACAATCTATGAAGGTGAACAGGTCTTTTATCGAAGCTTTTTAAACCCGGACCTATTAATCACTGGTGAGGCAGCGCTAAGCTCAATTGAGAACATTTTTAGTGCCATTCCAAAGGAATACATACTTAAACAAGTTGCCTTTGAAGACTCGCATAATTTTGATTTATTACGAGTACCGTCTAAAGAATTATTTAGTAACTATATGATCAAACATAAGTTGCTTAATCGAGTACGTTATCACAGAAATAAAGAAGATAAGCCCGTAATTGATACAAATTTAATTACTGAACTAAGGTTGGGTTAACCCCAAAGGATTTTCAAGTTATTGACTTGAAAGTCCTTTTTATTTATCATTTGCTTCTTCTTCATCGGTTTGAAGAACAGCCATAAATGCAGCTTGCGGAATTTCGACCTTACCGACGGCCTTCATCCGTTTCTTTCCCCGTTTCTGCTTATCGAGCAATTTTGCTCGCCGATCGGGGTCACCAGTATGAATCTTTGAGGTAACATCTTTACGGTAAGCCTTGATGTTTGTTCTGGCAATAATTTTTGACCCGACAGCCGCTTGAATTGGGATTTCAAAGTTTTGTCTAGGGATGATGCCCTTCAACTTGGTAACAATATCTCTACTTCTAGAATCAGCAAACTGCCTATGAGTGATAAAGCTCAAAGCATCGACCTTGTCACTATTCATAAGAATATCTACCTTAACTAGGTCACTTGGTCGATAATCTTCAAGGTCGTAGTCGAGGGATGCATATCCACGGGTACTAGATTTTAATTTATCAAAGAAATCAAAAATGATTTCTGATAAAGGCATATGGTAAATGACGTTTACTCGGTAATCATCTAGATAATCCATCGTCTCAAAAATCCCTCGGCGTCTTTGGCAAAGCTCCATTACGGCACCAACATAATCATTAGGGACCATAATAGTCGCCTTTACAAATGGCTCAGAAATCGTCTTGATTTCTGAAGAATCAGGCATTTCAGAGGGATTTTCGACTTCAGCTTGAGTACCGTCTGATTTTTCAACTTCATACGTTACAGATGGTGCTGTTGTAATCAGGTCAAGATTAAATTCTCGCTCTAGTCTTTCCTGAACAACGTCCATATGAAGTAGTCCCAAAAATCCACACCGGAACCCAAAACCAAGAGCTTGAGAAACTTCAGGTTCAAATTCTAACGCGGCATCATTTAGCTTCAATTTTTCAAGCGATTCACGAAGGTCTTCAAATCGAGCATTATCAGTTGGATAAAGCCCCGCATAAACCATCGGATTCATTTCCCGATAGCCAGGAAGTGGTTTGTCAGCAGGGTTTTTAGCGTTCGTAATCGTATCACCGACACGAGTTTGGCCAATATCTTTGATGCTAGCGGTGATGTATCCAACGTCACCAGACATCAAGTAGTCTCGTTTGACTGGATTAGGTGAGTTAACCCCAACTTCAGTGACCTCATACTCAGAACCAGAGTTCATTAATCTGATTTTGTCACCAGGCTGAACAGTTCCTTCGGCCAAACGGACACTTAAAACAACCCCACGGTAATCGTCATAAACTGAATCGAATACAAGCGCTTTTAATGGAGCCTCAACATCTCCAGCTGGTGCGGGTACCTTGGCCACAATCTGTTCAAGCAGCTCCTTGATTCCAATCCCCTTTTTAGCACTTGCCATAACAGCGTCTGATGCATCAATGCCAATGACGTTTTCAATTTCTTCTTGAACCCGCTCAGGGTCAGCAGATGGCAAATCGATTTTATTAATAACCGGAACGATTTCCAAGTCATCATCCAAGGCTAAATAAACGTTAGCTAGGGTCTGGGCTTCAACACCTTGGGCAGCATCAACCACCAAAATTGCCCCTTCACACGCGGCTAAACTTCTAGAAACTTCGTAAGAAAAGTCAACGTGTCCTGGGGTGTCAATTAGATGAAATTCATAATCATTACCATCGTCAGCGTGGTATTTAAGCTCCACGGCGTTTAACTTAATGGTAATTCCTCGTTCACGTTCCAAATCCATGTTGTCCAACAGTTGATCTTTCATTTCTCGTTCTGAAACCGTATCGGTCATTTCCAGAATTCGGTCAGCCAACGTGGATTTTCCATGGTCAATATGAGCAACAATTGAAAAGTTCCGAATATATTTTTGATGCTCTTTCATTTTTTCAATATCCATGTTGATATCTCACTTTCGTTCAAATTACTACTAGTACAATTATAAGTGATTTTGCCTACAAAAGAAAAGAGGCTGCTAGAAATGTTTCTGCTAACAGTCTCCATATTCATACCTAGGTATCAATATAATGCGATAGCAGTACGATTTAAAAAACGAACCGTCGGCATCAACATTACTTTTTACCGTCAAAGGCATCTTTTAATTTGTCGAACAAGTTTCCTGGCTTACCCGATCCGAGATCTTCCTCACCAAAAGCTGCAGCAAGGGCTTCAAGCGCAACTTTTTGCTCTTTATTTAATGATTTTGGTGTAACAACGTTGACTGTAACTCTCTGGTCACCGTTACCCTTACCACGAAGATGAGGAACGCCCTTACCTCGAAGCTTGAATACAGTGCCGTTTTGGGTTCCCGCAGGAATCGAAAGTTCTACTTCACCATGAACAGTCTGAACCTTGACTTTACCTCCGAGGGCAGCCTTAGCAAAACTAATGTCTTGGGTCATGTAAATTGTAGCACCGTCACGTTGGAATATTTTGGATGGTCGAACTTTAAAGACGATGTAAAGGTCTCCATAAGGACCACCATTTTCGCCTGCTTCACCTTGATTTTGAAGGCGCATTTGTTGGCCATCGTCAACTCCAGCAGGAACTGTAACTTCGATCTCATGGCGTTGGTCAACGTGGCCACTACCACCACAAGTGGGGCATTTTTCTTTAATCTCTTTACCAGTACCGTTACATACAGGACACTCCTGACGGGTTTGCATCCGTCCGAGTGGTGTATTGGTTTCAACAGTCACAAAACCACGACCATCACAATTATGACAGGTTACAGGCGATGTTCCTGGTTTTGCTCCAGAACCTCCACAAGTGTCACATTGTGCTTCACGATTATATTTAATGCGGGTTTTCTTTCCGAAAATCGCCTCTTCAAACTCAAGAGTCATCTGGTACTGTAAATCACGTCCTTGACGCGGAGCAGTTGGATCAGCAGATTGCTGACCGCCACCACCGCCGAAGAACTGACTGAAAATATCATCAAAACCAAAGCCACCACCGAAGTTTCCGGCACCACCTTGTGAGAATCCTCCGCCAAATCCTTGAGGACCGTCAGCAGACCCATATTGATCGTAATTAGCACGCTTTTGAGGATCACCTAGGGTTTCATAAGCCTCGGTAATTTCCTTGAACTTTTGTTCAGCATCTGGTGCCTTATTTATATCTGGATGGTATTTTTTTGATAATCTTCTGTACGCATGTTTAATGTCGTCATCAGAAGCATCCTTAGAAACTCCAAGGATATCATAATAATCTTTGTTAGCCATGCTAAACTCCCGTCTTTGTTACTTTATCATCTTTGACAGAATACCATATTTTAACAAAAAGCCAAAGCTCACTAGCCTTGACTTTGTTAGGTAATATTAATTACTTTTTGTCATCGTCGACTTCTGAGAAATCTCCGTCAACAGTACCGTCATCCTTTTTACCATCAGATGAACCGGCATCTGAAGCACCTTCAGCACCTTGACCATTTTGAGCTTGATCTTGATATAACTTAACCGCTAAATCTTGAGTGATTTTTGTAAGTTCATCCTTCTTAGCCTTCATGTCCTCGATGTTGTTGTCTTCACGAGCCTTCTTCAAAGCATCACGAGCATCGGTTGCCTTCTTGATTTCGTCTTCGGAAACTTTGTCCTTAACTTCTTCTAAAGTCTTATCAGTTGAGAACAATAATTGGTCAACTTCATTGTTAAGGTCAGCTTCTTCTTTACGCTTCTTGTCAGCATCTTCGTTTTCTTGGGCTTCCTTCATCATCTTATCGATTTCCTCATCTGATAAACCTGATGAATCCTTGATGGTAATTTTTTGTTCCTTACCAGTTCCCTTGTCCTTTGCAGAAACATTTACGATACCGTTCTTATCAATATCGAATGTAACTTCAATTTGAGGTACTCCACGAGGAGCAGCAGGAATGTCAGTAAGTTGGAATTGACCCAAAGTCTTGTTATCAGCAGCCATAGGTCTTTCACCTTGCAAGACGTGGATATCAACAGCAGGTTGATTGTCAGCAGCAGTTGAGAATACTTGTGACTTGCTAGTTGGAATGGTTGTGTTTCTATCGATCAACTTAGTGAACACGCCACCCATTGTTTCGATCCCAAGTGAAAGTGGAGTAACATCAAGCAAAACAACGTCCTTAACGTCACCAGTGATAACACCACCTTGGACAGCAGCCCCAAGGGCAACGGCCTCATCAGGGTTGATCGAATGGTTTGAATCTTTACCAGTCCAGCTCTTAACAGCTTCTTGAACTGCGGGAATTCGAGTTGAACCACCATTTAAAATAACTTGGTCGATATCACCAACTGAAAGGCCAGCATCCTTCAAAGCATTGTCAAATGGTACTTTAGTCTTTGAAACAAGATCTGCGGTTAATTCATTGAACTTAGCACGAGTCAATGTAGTTTGTAAGTGAAGTGGTCCACTCTCGCCAGCAGAAATAAATGGCAAGCTAATTTCTGATTCAGAAACTCCTGACAAATCCTTCTTGGCTTTTTCAGCAGCATCCTTTAAACGTTGAAGTGCCATCTTGTCTTTAGATAAATCAACGCCGTTAGCTGCCTTAAAGTCATCAACTAACCAATCCATGATGCGCTTGTCAAAGTCGTCACCACCAAGATGAGTATCACCATTAGTTGAAAGTACTTGGAACACACCGTCACCTAATTCAAGGACGGAAACATCAAAAGTACCACCACCAAGGTCATAAACCAATACCTTTTCATCTTTGTCTTGTTTGTCAAGACCGTAAGCTAATGAAGCAGCAGTTGGTTCGTTGATGATTCGTTCAACTTCAAGGCCGGCAATCTTACCAGCATCTTTAGTTGCTTGACGTTGAGCATCGTTGAAGTAAGCAGGAACTGTGATTACGGCCTTTTCAACGGTATCGCCAAGGTAGTCTTCAGCAAATCCTTTGATGTATTGAAGAATCATTGCTGAAATTTGTTGAGGTGTGTACTTTTTACCTTCAATATCAACAGTATAATTTTCTTCACCCATGTGACTCTTAATTGATACCACCGTGTTAGGGTTAGTGATTTCTTGACGCTTGGCAACTTCACCAACTTGAGGTTGGCCATCTTTAAACGCAACTACGGAAGGTGTAGTTCTTGAACCTTCTGGATTGGGAATAATCTTTGGCTCGCTACCTTCAAGTACGGCAACGGCTGAGTTAGTAGTTCCTAAATCAATACCAATAATTTTATTACTTGCCATGTTTTATCGTATCCTCTTTTTCAAATTTATTTGATTGTTTATTTTGCAACAACGACCATTGCTGGTCGTAACACTCTATCCTTCAATTTGTAACCATCTTGAAGAACCTGAACGACTGTATCAGCCTTGTGATCATCATCGGCAGCAACCGTTTGGATTGCTTGGTGATACTTAGGATCAAACTGTGATCCCTCAGCGGAAATTAATTCGACCCCGTTATCCGACAAAGCTTTTTGCAAGTGTTCAGAGACCATCTGAACTCCTTGCTTTAATTGCTTTCCACTTTCGTCGGTAACCTCAACACTTAGTGCTCTTTGCAGGTTATCCACTACTGGTAGGATGTCATGTGCTAACTGTTGACCATCATACTTAATCAAGTCAGCTTGGTCTTTTCTTGCGTGATTCTGAATGTTTTTAATTTCAGCTTCAGCACGCAAATACTTATTCTCCATGTCATCCAACTTAGCTTGCAGCTCGTTTTGTTTGTCTGCTTCAGAATCTTGAGGCTTAACATCCTCAGCGGACTCTTTATCGTTGCTTGTTTGTTGGCTGTCATCTACAGATTGCTTATCTTCTGATGCCTCATCCATAGAATCTCTTTTTTCCTCTGACAAAAAATCGCCTCCTCTGGTTAACTACCATTTTGATCGTAATACCCAAGAATTTTTCTGGTCATTTCTTCTCTGAGTGCACCAACGATTCCGATTACCTTTGAATATGGCATTCTAGTTGGGCCAATTACGGCAATCACTCCGTGACCATACTCCTTCAAGTCGTATGTTCCAGTAATTAAACTATAATTTCTCAACAAATCATTTCGCAACTCATTACCAATCCGCACTTCGACGTCGTTAGAATCTGGATCAACTAGTTGGGCAACGCCATCCCCAGTGTCCAGAAGGTTATACAATGGTTTCAAATAATCAATATCTTGACGCTCAGCAAACCTTAACAAATTCAAACGACCGCCAATATGGACTCTGTCCTTGCCAACTTCATTGACCATCTCATCAAATACGTTCAAAAATCCTTCAGGAGTTTGAACATATTTTGCAATCAATGCTGGAATCTCAAACTGGAGTTTTTCAGTAATCTCATTCAGAGGCTTGCCAACCAGCTCTTCGTTAATAATATTAACGATTGTTTGAAGCTGTTCTGGTGACACTTCACGAAGATGGAACACCTTATCGACAACGTGACCATTATCGATAACAATGATGGCCATGACTTGTCGATCGTCAAGCTTAACTAACCTAAATCCGGATAACTTGATTGCTTTATCCTGTTCAGGGTTAAAAGTAACTGCCATATAGCTGGTTAGGTCGGACAGCACCTTAGCGGACTCTTGAATAATCTCGTCAATTCGACTGAAATCGCCATTAAACGAGCTTTTAATCAAGTCCTCAGCGCTATCATCTAGCGGATCGGGTTGCACCAAATTATCCACGTAATACCTGTACCCCTCCATCGATGGAATTCTTCCAGATGAAAAGTGGGTCTTAGTTATTAGTCCCTTGGCCTCTAAGGCCGCCATTTCATTTCGAATGGTAGCTGAACTAACACTAGTTGGAAACTCGTTTGAGAGCACCTTGGATCCAACAGGCATTCCGTTCTTAGTGTAATCACGAATAATTATTTGCAGAATTTCCTTCTGTCTATCAGTTAACAATTTGAAATCACCTCTTTTTAGCACTCATTATCTACGAGTGCTAAGGCACATATATAATCTATCAAACCCATTACTATTAGTCAAGGCTTTACGGCGATTTTTTAGCAAATAAGCACCCAGAGTGCTAATCAATAACCTCTGGATGCTTTTGTACGTAATTACGCGTAAAAACTTCATCGTCGTACAGTTGACTGGTAAGTTGCTGTGGAGTGTCAAACTTAACTTCTCCACGAATATATGACAGCCAATCAATTGTTAGTGTTTCACCATAGATATTTTTATCAAAATCAAGAATATTTATCTCAACGGTCATTGGCAAGGAATCTGAAAAGGTAACGTTATGGCCTACCGACGCCATGGCGATGTGACTCTCATCCCCGAAACTAACCCTAACGACGTATATTCCAATACTTGGAAGCCATTGAAGTTCTGGATGCTCAATGTTCGCAGTTGGGTAACCTAACAAACGGCCAACTTCTCGTCCATGAACAGTCACCCCTGACGTTCTGTAAGGTCTACCTAAAAGCTTTCCTGCTAGCTCAACATCGCAATCATCAAGAGCTTTGCGGATCCGCGTAGAGCTCACCTTCTCACCATCAAGCGTCACTGGATCCGCAGTGATCACTTCGAATTCACCATTGCTATATTTAGGCAAATTTTCCATGTTTGCATCTTTCGTACCACCGTAAGTGTGATCAAAGCCAGCAACTACTGCCACCGCGTTGAACCGTTTAATAAAGTTATTCACAAACTCTTGCTCTGATTGATTTTGAAATGCGTACGTATAATTTGTGTAGTAAACCCTGTCCACACCCATCTGCTCAAATAGGCGCATCTTTTCATCATATAGCGTTAAATATCGCTTTTCATGAGCGGTCATCTGTTTATATACGACTGCCGGATGATGGTTGTATGTGAGTACGCAAAACTTCGCCCCCAGCTCCTGAGCTTTTTGCTTTGCTTTATTCAGCACGTCTTGATGCCCGAGGTGGACACCATCAAAAAATCCCATTGCAAGGACGATTTTTTCATCGCCCTTAATTTCAGCTTGCAATGGGTAATGTAGTTTAACGATTTCCAATTCTCTTCACCCTCAACTAGTTTAAAAACATTTTATAAGGTCTGTACTGACCCTTTGTATCATCAAATTGATAAAGTGCTTTGACTTTACCTTCATACTTTAATTTAACCACTTTTTCAGTAGATTGTAGTTCATTAGTGTTTAAGAAAACACCATTACTTACCAAATTCATCAACTTATCTGACAAATCAAAACTCGCATATTTAGACAGCGACTGGTCTAAAGAGACCAAAACATCATCAATTTTTCCTGCATTCATCGCTTCTTCAACCTCAGACAGTTTTACACATTGATCAATAGTGAATCCGGCACTTTTAATTCTAGTCAATGACGACATTACTGCCGGGACACCCAAGTGCTTACCTAGGTCTACTGCCAGCGTTCTAACGTACGTTCCCTTAGAACAACCAACCTCAAAGAAAATTGTCTGTTGTCGTTTATCATGGTCATACACAGCAGGCGAGGTTTGCTTAAAGTAATCAATGTGAATGTTCCTTGGCTGACGTTCGATTTCAATTCCCTCACGGGCGTATTCGTATAATTTTTTACCGTTAACCTTCACCGCTGAAAACATTGGCGGAATTTGTTGAATATCACCGACCATCTTCCCTAATGCGTCATCAATCTGAACATCAGAAAACGGTTCATTGATAGCTTGGGTCGTAATAACTTCTCCATCCAAATCTTCCGTATCATAGGCAACTCCAAAGGTAATCGAGCCCTTATATGCCTTACCTGATTGCATCAACAATTCTGAAATTTTAGTTGCCGGGCCAACACATATGGGTAAAACACCATCCACGTTGGGATCTAATGTTCCAGTGTGACCGATTTTCTTTGTGTTCAGAATTTTTCTAAGCTGACTAACGCAATCATGGCTAGTCATATTTTTTTCTTTAAAAAGTGGTAATACACCATTCATCACTATATCTCCTGTAAGATTAATCTAATAAATTATATCACAATCACACTAACGAATTATGTATCAAAAAAGGAGATTCAACCGATTAGCGGTAAATCTCCAAAATTGTTATTTCTTTGAATTCATTTCGTTTATCAGACGATCGATTTTATCGCCATAACGAACTGATTGATCCTGTTCAAATTGGATTTCTGGTGTCTTATAGATGCTTAAGCGTGAGCCAAGCTCTTTTCTAATCAGACCCGTTGCCTTTTCAAGACCCTCTTGAGTCTTTTCGTTATCAGAGGCTTTATCTGACAAGATACTATAATAAATTTTCGCCTGTTGAAGGTCACCAGTAACGTCAACTCCAGTTACTGTAACCCCCTGAACTCGAGGATCCCGAACCCGCTTCAATAAAATATCAGTGACTTCTTTTTGAATCTCTTGTTCAAGTCGGCCAACTCTATATTGAGCCATGGTCTTCCCTCCTTATTCTACAGGTACTTCTTTCATTTCATAAGCTTCGATGACATCGCCAACTTTAATATCGTTGTAGTCTTCAATAGTAAGACCAAGCTCAAATCCTTGCTTAACTTCGTTAGCATCGTCTTTGAATCGCTTCAAACTGTTCAATTGGCCATCGTACTTAACAACGCTGTCCCGAATTAAACGAACCTTACTATTCTTCTTAATGACACCATCAACGACCATTCCACCGGCAATGGTACCAACTTTAGAAGCCTTGTACGTTTCACGAACTTCAACAGTTCCCGTAACTTCTTCTTTATAAGTTGGTTCAAGCATCCCCTTCATGGCAGATTCAACTTCATCAATGGCGTTATAGATAACTTGGTGAAGACGAATATCAACCTTATCAGTTTCTGCTTGTGATTTTGCTTGTGGAGTTGGACGAACATTGAAACCAATAACAATTGCGTTACTTGCTTCAGCCAATGCAATATCACTTTCGTTGATTGCTCCAACAGCTGCATGAATAATGTTGACCTTAACACCTTCAACATCAATTTTTTGCAAACTATTAGCTAAGGCTTCAACAGAACCTTGAACGTCAGCCTTGATTAATACGTCAACTTGCTTCATTTCGCCTTCTTTAAGGGAGTCGAACAAGTTATCAAGAGTAACGTGGGTAGTCTTGCGACGCTCTTCCATTTGAGCTTCTTTGGCACGAGCTTCACCAGCAGAACGAGCAGTCTTTTCATCTTCAAAGACAACGAAACGGTCACCTGCTTCAGGAACATCATTCATACCAGTGATTTCAACTGGGACAGATGGTGTTGCCTTTTTCAAGTCACGGCCAAGCTCATTGTTCATTGTTCTAACTCTACCGAAAGTGTTACCAACTACGATTGGGTCACCAACATGAAGAGTTCCTTGTTGAACAAGTAAAGTTGCAACCGATCCACGGCCTTGATCAAGACGTGCTTCAATTACTGAACCAACAGCAGGTTGATTAGGGTTAGCCTTCAATTCCATCACGTCAGATTCAAGAACAATCATATCTAACAGTTCGTCGATATTCTTTCCGAATTTGGCAGAAATGTTGACGAAGATGGTATCCCCACCCCAGTCTTCAGGAATCAAACCGTATTCAGCAAGTTGCTCAATAACGTGGTTTGGATTAGCATCTGGTTTATCAATCTTGTTCACGGCAACAATGATTGGTGTTCCAGCAGCCTTGGCATGGTTAATTGCTTCAACAGTTTGTGGCATAACACCATCATCTGCAGCAACAACTAAAACAGTAATATCAGTAATATTAGCCCCACGAGCACGCATTTCAGTAAACGCAGCATGTCCCGGAGTATCCAAGAAGGTAATTACGTTATCGCCGTGACGAACTTGGTAAGCACCAATAGCTTGAGTGATTCCACCTGCTTCGCCAGCAGTGATGTGTGAATGTCTCAAGTGATCAAGTAAAGTCGTCTTACCATGGTCAACGTGTCCCATGATGGTAACAACTGGAGGGCGGCTTTCAAGGTGAGCATCGTTAGCCATCTCACCCTCAAAAATCTTATCGATATCAGATACATCTTCTTCAACTTTTTCTTCAGCAGTGATACCGTAATCAGCTGCCAAAATTTCGATTGTGTCTTTATCGAGCGATTGGTTTTGGTTAACCATTACTCCCAGCATAAACAACTTTTTGACAATTTCAGCTGGCTCTCTGTGAAGTGCCTTACCTAAGTCTTGGGCATTCATACCATCAGAATACATTAATACTTCTGGCAATGGCCGTTCCTTACGTTCAGGTGCACCATGATGCTCAACTTCACGCATCCGTTGGTTCTTTTGCTTACGTTGCTTCTTTTGACGCTTCTTGTTGGCCTTACGAGAATTATTATTACCTCGTGATGGATTTAAGCTACCACCAAACCGACCACTTCCGGTATTAGTTCTGTGACCATTGTTGTTATTGTTTGTATGACCACTATTATTACTTGATTGAGTATTGTTTGAGTGGCTTTGTGGCTTATTTTGGCTCTGAGCTGGGCGACTGCTTTGGCCTTGAGAACTATGATTATTGTTACTATTGCCATTGCTATGACTATTATTTTGGTTATGGCTATGGTTATTGTTCAAATTATTACTCCGATTGTTTGCAGAATTGCCACCCCGATTATTATTAGAGTGGGTGTTGCTTTGGTGATTGTTTGCAGCTTGTGGTTTATCCTCGTGTTTAGCGTTAGATGAACCATTGGCTGAATGATTTTTGCTGCCCTGTGTTTGTCTTGGGGCAGTTTGATGGTTATTAGAATGATTTGCAGCGGGCGATTTAGTGCTTTGACTCTTATCACCAAATACCTGACGTAAATGCTTTTCTTGGTGGTCATCAACAGTTGACATATGATTCTTGATATCATAGCCAGCTTCAGCGGCCTTATCCAAAATCGCCTTGCTTGATACTTTGAGTTCTTTAGCTAATTCATAAATTCGCTTTTTACCCATATCATCACTCTCCCTTAAGTTTATTTGTTAACTCGATCAGCTTTTTTGCCATTCCAGGATCACTAATTCCAATTAAACTACGTTTCATCCCTACGGCATCGCTAAGCTCTTCACCTGTAAACATGGTATTTGTGGGAACATTATAAGACTTAGACTTATCAGTAAACTTTTTAAACGTATCCTTACCGCTATCACTAGCGATGAATAGAAAGCGAAGTTTATTGGCACGAAGTTCGCTTAACAATATTTCTTGACCAGAAACTGTTTTCCGAGCCCGTTGTGCAAGTCCTAAAAAGTTTAATGTTGCCTGTTTATTGTCCATCTTCAAACAACTCTTTTCGAGCTTGTTTGTGATCAATGTAAGAGATTAGATCATCATAAAATGAATCTTCAATTTTTGCGGAAAAAGCTTTTTCAAAGACCCGCTCTGCCTTGGCTTTTCGTGCGCTATCAACATTAATCGAAATATAGGCACCGCGACCAGACTTTTTACCAGTTTCATCAATGGCAACATTTCCTTCAGAATCGCGAACGATTCTTACCAGTTCCTTTTTAGGGGCCATTTCACCAGATACGATGTCTTTGCGCATTGGAATTTTTCTCTTCTTCATTAAATCCGCCTCCAAACAACTTTTAATTATTCTTCGTTAGTTGAATCTGACTGCTCGTCACCTTGTTGTTCTTCATCGTCTGGCAAATCAGCCTCTTCATTTGTTTGATCGATTTCGGCTGCTGCCTCTGATTCTGACTTAATATCAATTTTAAATCCAGTTAATTTAGCAGCTAAACGAGCATTTTGTCCTCGCTTACCAATTGCTAATGACAATTGGTAGTCAGGAACGATTACAGTACAAGCTCTGTCGTTATCTTCGTCAAAAATAACGTCAACTACTTCAGCAGGATTAAGCGCATTTGCGATATATCTTGCGTCGTCTTCGTCCCACTCAACGATATCCATGTTTTCACCGTTCAATTCATTAACAATGGTTTGAACACGCTGACCTTTAGGACCAACCGAAGTTCCAACCGGGTCAATATCAGGATTGTTAGTACGAACAGAAACCTTAGCTCTATCGCCAGCTTCACGGGCAATAGACACGATTTCTACAGTTCCATCATATATTTCTGGAACTTCTTGTTCAAACAAACGCTTCAACATTCCAGGTGCTGTCCGGCTGACAAACACTTGGGGACCTTTAGTAGCATTTTCAACCTTTGATACATAAACCTTAATGCGTGACTGAGGGCGATAAACCTCATTAGGCATTTGGTCACGAACGCCCATTACTGCCTCAACTTTGTCTAAACTAACATAAACAAATCGAGTATCTTGGCGTTCGATCGTTCCAGTAACCAATTCATCTTCATACTTGCTGTATTCGTCA
Source organism: Lentilactobacillus curieae (assembly GCF_000785105.2). NCBI lineage: Bacteria > Bacillati > Bacillota > Bacilli > Lactobacillales > Lactobacillaceae > Lentilactobacillus > Lentilactobacillus curieae. Next base: position 1,973,844 of record NZ_CP018906.1, read on the forward strand.
AAAACGATTTCACGTTCTGCTTCACGAACTCGTTGCATAATCACTTGCTTTGCTGTTTGAGCGGCAATTCGACCAAAGTTCTTGGGGGTAACCTCAAACTTAATTTCATCACCTAGTTCGTAACCACGGTTGATTGCTAATGCATCCTCAAGGGATACTTGGAGTTGAGGGTCTAAAACATCCTCAACAACCGTTTTAACAGCATAAACATGCATGTTACCCTTCTTTTGATCAAATTCAACATCAACATTTTGTGCTTGACCATAGTTTCGTTTGTAAGCTGATACCAAAGCTGCTTCAAGCGCTTCGATCACAACTTCTTTTTTTATACCTTTTTCTTCTTCAAGAGACGAAAGCGCACCTAAAAGTTCACTACTCATTTTTTACTCTCCTCTTTTAAAATTTGATTGCTAATCTTGATTTGGCAATTAGTTCACGTGGAACTTCCAAAACTGTTTGTTTGGCATCATTAATTTGTAACTTAATGTCGTCATCATTCACACTCAGTAAAGTTCCTTCGTAAGCTTTTTCACCATTTAATTTTTTAAACAATGAAACGTGAATATACTCATTAATTGCCTCTTTAAGTTCTTTTTCGTTTCTCAGAGGACGTTCGGCACCTGGTGATGAGACTTCCAAAAAGTATGCTTCCGGAATTGGGTCTTCTGGCAAAGCATCAATCTTCTCACTTAGCTCGTCAGATACCAATACACAGTCATCAATAGTAATGCCGCCAGGTTTGTCAATATAGACCCTGAGGTAATAGCTCTTATTTTCCTTAACAAATTCTACATCAAATAAGTAAAAGGAATGTGACTCTAAAATTGGTTCAACAAGTTCCTTTACTGTCTCAACAACGTTGCTCAAATATTCTCCTCCTAAAAAATCCAATAAAAAGAGCGAGCATTTCTGCTCACTCCTTTTCCAAGTTATTTAGTAACACTAATTTTAGCATAGTTAAACGGTTTTGGCAAATTGCTACATCATGTCAAACAAGCTTAACTGGTTCTCGTCAGGTAATCCTTCCAATATACCGTTTTCAGTCATAAACTCAATCAGGGTTTTGGAAACCTTTCCTCGCTTAGCAAGGTCCTCTTTAGAGATAAACGGTCTATCTTCCCGTGCCGCAACAATCTGCTTGGCAACATTAAGTCCTAGACCAGGTACAGAATCAAAAGGTGCGATTAAAGAATTACCGTCAATTAACCATTCAGAAGCATCTGATTTGTCTAAATCAACCATTTTAAATTCATAGCCACGTTCTAGCATTTCATTGGCTAATTCCAAAACAGTCAATAAATTCTTTTCTTTGGTAGATGCGTCCATTCCCTTATCGTTAATGGCCTGCATTGCGTTTTTAACGGCTTCTTTACCGCGGCTCATTGACACGATATCAAAATCGTCAGCTCGCACTGAGAAATATGCAGCGTAATAAACCAGTGGGAAGTAAACCTTAAAGTATGCAATTCGTAACGCCATCAAAATGTATGCAGCGGCATGGGCACGTGGGAACATATACTTGATTTTCAAACAAGATTGGATGTACCAATCAGGGATATTGGCCTTCTTCATTTCTGCTTGCCAATCATCTGGAATTCCCCGCCCCTTACGAACGTGTTCCATGATTTGGAACGATAGTTCAGAATCAAGTCCCCAATGAATCAAATCAGTCATGATGTTATCACGACACCCAATAACGTTAGCAATAGTTGCTGTCCCGTTTTTAATTAACTCATCTGCGTTACCAATCCAAACATCGGTTCCATGAGATAATCCAGAAATTTGTAGTAGTTCGGAATAGTTGCTAGGATGAGTTTCCTCAAGCATCCCCCGAACAAATCGGGTCCCAAATTCAGGGACACCTAACGTTCCAGTTTTGGATTGAATTTGGTCTTCAGTCACCCCAAGCACTTCGGGACTAGAGAACAATGACATCACGCCAGGATCATCCATCGGGATAGTCTTGGGGTTGATCCCAGATAAATCTTGAAGCATTCGGATCATTGTTGGATCATCATGACCCAAGATATCAATCTTCAAAATGTTGTCATGAATAGAATGGAAATCAAAGTGGGTAGTCTTCCACGCAGCTGATCTATCATCTGCTGGGAATTGAATTGGCGTAAAGTCATAAATATCCATATAGTCAGGAACAACAATAATTCCGGCTGGATGTTGTCCAGTAGTCCGCTTAACCCCAGTGGCCCCTTTTGAAAGCCTGTCTTCTTCAGTTTGTCTGAATGTTTTACCGGTGTCACGCTCATATGCTTTTACATAACCATACGCTGTTTTGTCAGCAACAGTACCAATCGTCCCGGCACGGAACACATTTTTCTCACCAAACAATACCTTAGTGTAATTATGCGCAATTGGTTGATAGTCTCCAGAGAAGTTCAAATCAATATCCGGAACCTTATTACCTGTGAATCCTAAGAAGGTTTCAAAGGGAATATCATGCCCATCACCGATCATCTGGGTGCCACACTCAGGACAGTTCTTTTCAGGTAAATCATAACCCGAGCTATACTCACCCTTCGTAAAGAACTCACTGTGTTGACAGTTTGGACAACGATAGTGTGGTGGCAATGGATTAACCTCAGTTATTCCAGTTAATGTGGCAACCAAACTTGAACCAACAGAACCACGGGAGCCTACCAAATAACCATCCTTATTACTTTTATGCACCAATCGTTGGGCAATCAGATAAATAACCGAGAATCCATTTCCAATAATACTCTTCAATTCTTTTTCTAATCGCTTTTCAACGATTTCAGGTAATGGATCTCCGTACATCTCATGAGCAGTATTCATCGTCTTACTTTGAATCTCATCCTCTGCTCCTTCCATTCGAGGAGTGTAAAGTTTGTCCTTTAGAGGATGAACCTCATCGATACTGTCAGCAATGGCATTAGTATTGGTAACCACGATTTCTTTAGCTTTCTCTTCACCTAAGAAATCAAATTCAGCAAGCATTTCGTCAGTACTCAAAAAATGTTGATCAGGCAATGTTTGCCGGTTTAGCGGATTTGCCCCACCTTGAGAATTAATTAAAATTTTTCGGTAAATATAGTCATGGTCATCAAGGTAATGAACATCACCTGTTGCAACAACTGGCTTATCAAGTTCATCACCTAAATCTATCATGTTTTGAATAATTTCATGGAGCTTGTTCTCGTCAGAGATCAGGCCAGACTCAATCAATGGTTGATATACCCGTGGTGGTTGTACTTCTAAGTAGTCATAGAACTTAGCCTTTTCACGAGCCTCTTCCATTCCCTTTTGCATCATGGCTGTAAAAACTTCACCACTTGAGCAAGCAGACCCAACAATGATGCCATCACGGTATTTTTCAAGCTGTTTTCTAGGTACTCTAGGCACCCTATAGAAGTACTCGACATTTGAAAGTGAAACGATTTTAAACATGTTTTTCAACCCTGCCTGGGTCTTCGCTAACAACACCGCATGGCTTGGTCTAGCATGCTTATACGCATCGTTGTCCGCCATATGATCATTTAACTGGTCATGGTATTGAATACCATACTTTTCCTCAGCGTCTTTCAAGAAGATATAATTTAAATGCCCAGTTGATTCAGCATCATAAACGGCACGGTGATGATGTTCCAAACTAACATCAAATTTTTTTGCTAATGTATTTAGTCGGTATCCCTTTAAATGAGGATATAAGAACCGTGCCAACGTCAACGTATCAATAATTGGGTTGGAAATTTCTGACATTCCATGACGCTTGTACCCAGTATTCATGAACCCGACATCAAACGTCACGTTATGCCCGACAATAATTGAGTCGCCACAAAATTCACGGAATAGCTTGAAAACTTCCTCCTCAGACTTTGAACCACGAACCATATCGTCAGTAATCGACGTTAAATTAGTCGTTTGTTCAGACAGATGGAATCCAGGATCAATAAATTCTTCAAACTGAGCAACTACATTTGCATTTTCCATCCTAACAGCTGACAACTCGATTACGCGATCATAAATCGCTGACAAACCAGTTGTTTCCACATCAAAGATGACATACGTAGCGTCTTTTAACGGTATGTGAGTATCATTGTAGGTAATTGGAACACCCTCATCTACAAGGTTTATTTCAACACCGTAAAGCATCTTTAAATCGTTTTTTTCTCCAGCATGAAAAGCATCCGGAAATCCTTGAACTCCAGAATGATCTGTAATCGCCAACGCTGGATGTCCCCATTGTTTAGCTCTTTTTGCAAAATCTGCAATATTGTTGGTAGCATCCATCTGACTCATAGAAGTGTGTAAGTGGAGTTCAACTCTCTTTTCATCTTCTGGTGCAAGATCCTTTTTTGAAGTGTGATTGAATGGATTAATATCATTTGCCATAAATGTCAATTCATGAGAGTAATTGTCTTCTTGGACACTTCCTCTAACCTTTATCCAAGCGCCTTCATCCACATTATCGAAGGCACCTTGCTCATTTTTACCAGAGAATTTTTTGATTGAAATTGACGAGGTGTAGTCGGTTACCTTCAACATCAACAATTCACGGCCAGAACGTAACGCCCGGACTTCCTTTGAAAATACATATCCTTCAACGACAACCGAACGCTCCTCGTCTTGAATATCAACCATCTTGGTTATCGGAATATCAGGCTTAATCTTTTTCCCAATCGAGCTTGAGCTATTGTTAGAACTTTGTTTCTTTTGTTTAGCCTCATTTAGTTTCATAGCCGCATTGGCTTTTTTCACTAACTCAGCACCATTAGCTTCATTTCGTTTTCTCATTGCCTCAATGTTTTTTTGTGAGGCAGTTTCATCAACAATCGTATGAATTGAAAAGTTTGGGAAACCAGCCCGGCGATATAAATCTTCAATCGGGCCAAGTGCCGTATTTGTCATAAAGTTCTTAACGATTTCATTTTCAGCGCTAAACTCTACCCTGTCACCATTCATATATGGCAAATGATTATCGCACAGCTCCTTTAAAAGTGGAGATGTAACTCCTGAATTGGTAACAATCCATTCCCAATAATCCTTTAATAAATTCTCGTCAAAGTGGCTTTGAGTGGGTTTGATAATGAATGACACATTGGCAATCTCATTAAAACTAGCTTGCAAACGATCATTAAGCTGATCAAACACATCAAATGGCAGAATAGTATTAGTACTAATATCAAATTGCCACTTGCGACTCTTTTCATGCACCTCTAGTTTGTCCAAGCGTGCATTTTCAAAAACGGGGTCATCTTTCATCTCAAACCATTTAAGTTGTTCAAGAAGCTTTTGAAACATTTCGTTTTGATTGAGCGCCAACCTTATTCCTCCTCAGTAGGTAGAAAAAAACTGGGGTTACCCAGTTTTTTAATAAAAACTATCGATTACTCTTCTAAATTGTCGAGTAATATTTTAACTGTTTCACTTAATTCTTCAACCTTAGCTTCAATTGTCTCACCATTCTTACGAATTTTGATTTCAACGATCCCATCTTCGGCCTTTTTACCTACTGTAACTCGGACAGGAAGTCCTAATAAATCAGAATCGGCAAATTTTACGCCAGCTCTTTCTTTACGATCATCGACCAAGACATCCAAACCACTTTCGGTTAAATTGCTTTCAATTTGGTCTGCTAACTCGCGTTGAACGTCGTTTTTAACGTTAACGGGAATAACGTGAACCATGAACGGTGCAACTGATTTTGGCCAAACTAAGCCGTTTTCGTCCCCATACTGTTCAGCAATTGCTGATAGCAAACGGCTGATACCAATACCGTATGAACCCATAATAATTGGCTTTGCACGGCCATTTTCATCAAGAACCGTAGCTCCAAGACTATCTGAGTATCGGGTACCTAATTTAAAGATATGACCAATTTCAATCCCACGAGTAAATTTAAGGGTTCCTTGACCATCAGGTGATGTTTCACCCTCTTTAACAAAGACAAAGTCATCAACATCGTCACTTTCAAAATCACGACCCAGATTAGCATTTAGGTAGTGGAAGCCATCTTCGTTAGCACCAACAACAAAGTTGCGCATATTTTTAATCCGAACATCAACAAGTAACCGAACTTCATCATTAACATTAATTGGTCCAAGTGAACCAAAGTTAACACCAATATACTTTTCAGCTTGCTCGTCAGTCGCTGGCTCAAGAAAATCAGCTTTAAGGAAATTTTTAACCTTAACGTCATTCACTTCATAGTCACCAGGAACCATAACAAGAACCGGCTTTTCATCAGCAATAAATAACATCGATTTAACAATTTGCTTAGGTTCAACCTTCAAAAAGTCAGAAACCTCTTCGATCGTCTTTGAATCAGGGGTAGCAACCTTTTCAAGCTCCTGCAATTCAGCATGAGACGATTGTTCACTAATTTTAGCCTTAGCCATCTCTAGGTTAGCAGAATAATCACTGTCGCTAGAGTACGCAATTGTATCTTCCCCAATAGCTGCAAGGGCAGAGAATTCTTTAGAATCTGAGCCACCCATTGCACCACCATCACCGATGATGACGCGGTAGTTTAAACCGATTCTGTCAAAAATGTTAACGTAGGCCTTTTCCATTGCGCGATAAGCTTGATCTAAATCTTCCTCATTAGCTGAGAAAGAGTAAGCATCTTTCATGATAAACTCGCGACTTCTGAGCAACCCATAGCGGGGACGATCTTCATCACGATACTTTGCTTGTATTTGGTAAAGCATAAATGGTAACTGCTTGTAAGATTTAACTGCATCACGAACTAATTGAGTAAATGTTTCCTCGTGAGTTGGGCCAAGGATAAAATCAGTTTCGTGGCGGTTTTTAAATTTAAATAACTCTGGTCCGTAGGTTTCATACCGTCCTGATTCCCGCCAAAGGTCAGCAGGTAACACACCTGGAACAAGCATTTCAAACGCATTTGCTTTTTCCATTTCTTCACGAACAATCTTTTCGATGTTAGTGATCACTTTGTATGCTAGTGGTAAATATGCATACATACCAGCAGATACTTGGCGAATGTATCCCGCTCTTAATAACATTTGGTGACTTAAAGCTTCTGCACCACTAGGTGTTTCCTTTAAGGTTGGAATCAAGATTTTTGACTGTTTCATAATTCAACTATTCTCCTTCGGACATTAATGCAAGAAATATCTAGAAATGTCATTCCAAGTTACTAAAATCATTAGTAACATTAAAAAGGCAAATCCGATTAATGTAATTACCGTTTCTGTTTTTTCTGATACAGGCTTATGCCTAATAGCTTCGATGATGTTTAACAACAGCTTCCCACCATCAAGACCAGGAATTGGAATCAGGTTGATGATTGCCAAGTTCAGTGATAGGAATGCCAAGAAATACATAACTCCGGCAACTCCACCCTTTGTAGCTTGAGATGTTGTAGCAAAGATAGCTACTGGTCCACCAAGGTCATTTAGACTAAAGTGACCAGAAACCATTGACCATAATGCAGACAACAAGCGTCCTGTTAAGTTAAAGGTCTGTGTGAACCCACCTAATATTTTTGCTTTAAAGCTATTATCTAAGTGCTGAGTGATTCCAATCACGCCAACTTTTTTATCACCGGATTTAACCGTTTTGGGAGTTAATGTGATTATCTTAGTCTGGTCGTTACGTTTAACCTTGAGGTCAACGTTCTTACCCGCTTTTCCCTGTATTTGGGTAGCTAAGTCCGACCAATTTTTCGTCTTTACTCCATCGACTGATAGAATCTGATCACCATTCTTGATTCCGGCATCCTTAGCAACCGAATCTTGAGGCGCAACATCAATCTTAGTAGAGTTATTAGCGACCCCACCCTGAACAAACGCCAAGATAGTAAACACTAAAATTGTCAGGACAAAGTTGTTGAACACACCAGCAACGTTAGTAATCATCCTCTTTGGCAAGGATGCAGATTGAAATTGAACATCAACTGGAGCGATTTGAACCTCAGTACCATCTGACTCAATGATTGTAGCGTCGTGAGCAACTGAATATCGCTTCAGCTCAGATTCATCACCATTTTCGTAACCTTCGATAAATAGTTCTTGTTCAAGGTCTGTCCTAACAACAGTAACGGGAATTCCTTGGAACAATGAATTCTTGTTACTTGTGTTAATCGAAGTTACTTTATTATCGGCACCAACCTTTAGTGATACTGGGGTTCCCGGTTTGATTTCTTCTTCGTCATCAGCATCACCAGCCATACGGACATATCCACCTAAAGGTAATAACCTCAAAGTGAAAGTTGTGTGATTCTTGATGTAATAAAATAGTTTAGGACCCATCCCCACAGAAAACTCGCGAACGAGGATTCCTGACTTTTTGGCAGCATAATAATGACCAAATTCATGAGAAATGACGATAATCCCAAAAACTATAATGAACGCAATAATAGTTGTTATCAAAGAGGTATTCCTCCGTTTTTATATAATTCCAACCAAGTGCATGATTGGCAAGACAAGCAATAGGCTGTCAAATCTATCTAAAATTCCACCGTGACCGGGAAGAATTTTTCCTGAATCCTTTACATCATAATACCGTTTTAGTGCTGATTCAATTAAATCTCCAAATTGACCAGCAATTGATAGCAATGCACTTACAATAACAATTGTTAAAAGACCCATTGAATTGATTGGATAAAGAATTAGGAAGATAGAACAAATAATCACTGCTGCTAATGAACCTAAAACAGAGCCTTCCCAGGTTTTATTAGGACTAATGTGCGGTGCCAATTTATGTTTTCCAAATGTTCGACCAAACATATATGCGCCACTATCAGTAATCCAGACAATAAATAAGGCGTAAAGCAACGTAGTTAAAGATAACTCTCTTGCCATTAAAAAGTAATGAAATCCTGAGCCAACGTAAAGCATTCCCAGAGTAATCACACCAACATCATCAAACGTGAACATATTCTTTGAAAATACTGTCAGTAATAACAATAAAATTACAAACACATAAAACAAAAACATTCTGTCGATGTAACTTGGTAACAGATTCATCCAGGCGTCTGGGATTATCAAAACCGACACCCCTAAAAAGCTTAAAATCGATTCTGGAGAAACCAATAGTTTTTTCTTCATAACTAAAATTTCAGAAATTCCAATTATTCCGAGCACTAAAGCAGCAACATCAATCCAGGTGCCACCAATAATTATAATTGGGATAAAAATAATTAAGGCCACAACAGCCGTTATAACTCTTTGTTTCAAAATAAAGCACTCCTATTCAGATTCAAGTCCGCCAAACCGTCGATGACGTCCCTGATACTCGATGACTTCCTTAATTAAGGTGTCACCATCAAAATCTGGCCATAATGTATCAACAAATGCTAACTCACTATAAGCAATTTGCCACAGTAAGAAATTAGAGATTCTTTCTTCACCGCTAGTTCTTATCAGCAAATCAGGATCAGCATACTGTCCAAGTGGTGCAGACATTAAGTGATGGCTTACCACATCCTCATCAATTGAATCAACATCAAGTTGGCCCCGTTTAGCCAGATTAGCGATTTCTTTGACTGCATCAACAATTTCTAAACGGCTTCCATAATTAAGAGCAAAGTTCAAAATCATTCCAGTACATTCAGAAGTTTGAGAAATTGCATCAGCAACTGCCTTTTTTGTCGCCTTCGGTAGTTGATCAACATCCCCCATTACTTGAACTCTAACGTTATTTTTAATCAAATCTGGAACAAAGTCGCCAAAAAAAGTCACCGGCAACTTCATTAAAAAATTAACTTCCTTATCTGGCCTTTTCCAATTTTCAGTTGAAAATGCATAGAGCGTTAGAACTTTAATACCCAAGTTACTAGCAGCAATTGCCACTTTTTTGACCGTTTGCATTCCCTCTTTATGCCCTGCTACCCGTGGCAAGTGACGTTTTTGTGCCCAACGACCATTGCCATCCATAATAACAGCCACGTGATTAGGAATATTTTCGCTATCAATTTGGTTAACTAATTCTTCATCGACTTCTTTATTCATAATCCCATCCTTAAATCTTAGCAAAAATAAAGGATGAGTACCTGCTCATCCTAAATAGTCGCTATTCTTCATTTGAGGCATCTTCAGGCTTGTCAACCATGCGCCATTCGCCACGGCCGGCATCAGATAAAGTATTAAAGTACTTTAAAAGGTTATTTGCATCGGCAGGACTAACGCCACCAAGAACGTTAAGTCCCTTACCTGTTGTCATTGGTTCTGATAAATCAGTGATTTCATTATTATTTTCGATTGTGGCAGTTGAAAATGCCATTACCCAATCGTCTTCAACTAGTTTAGAAACAATGAAGAAAAGGTTGAAATCTTCCTGAACAAGGGCAGGCATTGCATAAAGCCCATCTTGAACTTGTTGTAATTCGTTACCGTTGTAATTTAGCACCGAAACGTCACCTGAAGTAACATCCATGTTTAATTTAAACAACATATGTTCAAATTCTTCTGTTCCTGGTACTACTTCTACTTGATTATTATCGTCAGCCATTAAAATTCTCCTATCCGTTTACAACTTCTTTTTCTTTTTCAGCTACTTTTTGATCCACCACTTTAATGGCATCATCGGTTGCCTTTTGGGCTTCATCCTCATACTTGTGAAGTTCATCATCCGTAATTTCTTCAGCTTTATGAGTCTTCTTCAATGCATCCATTGCTTCTCGACGTACGTTTCGAACCGCAACCTTACTTTGCTCACCGGTCGCTTTAACTTGCTTAGCAATTTCCTTACGGCGTTCCTCAGTAAGTGCAGGAACTACTAACCGAATTGAATTACCATCGTTTGTAGGGCTAATTCCAAGATCAGCTTCATAAATACCCTTTTCAATATTTTCCAAAGCAGTTTTATCGTACGGAGTAATCATAATCACCCGTGCTTCAGGAATTGAAATCGCTGCAACTTGGTTAAGAGGTGTTTGAGCTCCATAATAGTCAACCATTACACGATTAAGCAAGCTAGCATTTGCCCTACCTGCCCTAATACCACCTAACTCACGGTCTAAAACTTCATGAGCCTTTTTCATTTTTGTTTTTGCTTCACTGATAATTGATTTAGCATCTGCCATAAATTACTTCTCCTTAACAGTTGTTCCGATATTTTCTCCGGTAATTACCTTACGAATGTTACCTGATTTATTCAAATTAAACACGACCAACGGAATATGGTTATCCATTGAAAGAGAGCTTGCAGTGGAATCCATAACTTTAAGACCTTTACTGATGATGTCCATATAAGTTAAAGAATCATACTTAACTGCGTCTTCGTTAGTTTTAGGATCGTCAGAATAAATTCCATCAACCCCATTTTTGGCCATCAAAATTGCATCAGCACCAATTTCCGCTGCTCTTAATGCAGCAGTAGTATCAGTTGAGAAGTAAGGATTTCCAGTACCGCCAGCAAAAATTACGACTCTGCCCTTTTCAAGATGGCGAACTGCCTTACGTCTGATGTAAGGTTCAGCAATTTGTCTCATTTCAATAGAAGTTTGGACTCTGGTAGGAACTCCTAATGATTCAAGGTTGTCTTGCAGTGCTAGCCCATTCATCACCGTTCCAAGCATTCCGATGTAATCAGCCTGGGCACGTTCCATACCCATTTCAGCGCCTGCTTCACCACGCCACATGTTACCGCCACCGACGACGATACCAATTTGAATTCCTAAATCGTAAATGTTTTTAATTTCAGATGCAACATCCTTAATAACTGGTGGATTTATTCCAAATCCTTTTTCACCCGCTAAAGCCTCTCCACTTAGCTTTAAAACGATTCGGTTGTATTTTATATCAGACATCAAAGTGCCTCCCATTGTTAATCATTAACTATAATTTTAGCATAATCACAAGGGGAACAACAATATATCTGCCAATTTGAGAAATTCTTATTTTCTAATAATTGACGTGGATAAAAAATTGGTACAAAAAAAGCGCCACGCGGGCGCTCCATTCTGATTATTTCAATTGTGAACGAACTTCATCTTCAAAACTTTGTTTGTTTTGTTCGATTCCTTCACCAACTTCATAACGAACAAACTTCTTAATTTTACCGTTCTTAGAAGCAACGTACTTAGCAACTGTTTGGTCTTGGTCCTTAACAAATTCTTGGTCTTCAAGTGAGATTTCTGCCAAGAACTTGTGAAGACGACCTTCAACCATTTTTTCAACGATCTTTTCAGGCTTACCTTCATTTAGTGCTTCTTCGGTAAGAGTCTTCTTTTCTTCTGCAAGACGATCTGCAGGAACTTCGTCTTTGTTCAAGTATTCTGGGTTGATGGCTGCAACGTGCATTGCAACATCTTTAGCAGTTTCTTCATCAGCACCATCAAGAAGTACCAAGGCACCAATTTCGCCACCATTGTGAAGGTATGAACCGAACACTTCGTTGTCGCCCTTTTCAACAATTTCAAAACGTCTCAAAGTAACCTTTTCACCAGTAACTTGAGTGGTTTCGATGATATCGTCTTGAACAGTACCCTTTTCAGTCTTAAGCTTCAAAGCGTCTTCAACTGTTGCAGGTTTTTGTAATGCGATGGCATCACTAACCTTGTTTACAAGGTCCTTAAATGGATCACTAGTAGCAACAAAATCAGTTTCTGAGTTAACTTCAACGATAACTGCAGTGTTGTCATGAATAGCAATGTTAGCTAAACCGTTGGCAGCAACACGACCACTCTTCTTTTCAGCTTTAGCAACACCTTTTTCACGTAAAACTTCGATTGCTTTATCAAAGTCACCTTCAGTTTCAACAAGTGCCTTCTTAGCGTCCATCATACCAACGCCAGTTTTTTCGCGTAATTCTTTAACTTGAGCTGCAGAAATTTTTGCCATTATATTGGCCTCCCTTTTCAAATAAAAACTGACCCCTCACTAGGCCAAATTGGTCTGAAGCGATGGAGTCAGCCTAAGTGCTTTAATTATTCTTTGTTTCCTTCAACTTCGTCAGCAATTGCTTCGATTGAATCGTCGCTCTTTGACTTGTCTCCGTTAAAAGTATCTTCGTTAACATCGTCTTCACCTTGGTTACCTTCGATGATAGCGTCAGCCATCTTTGAAGTGATCAAGCGAACGGCACGAATAGCGTCATCGTTAGATGGGATAATAACATCAATATCATCTGGATCAGTGTTAGTATCAACCATAGCAACGATAGGAATGTTCAATTTTTGAGCTTCCTTAACAGCGATTTGTTCCTTACGAGGATCAACAATGAACATAACATCAGGAATCTTTGGCATATCTTCGATACCACCAAGGAATCTTTCAAGCTTTTCTTGTTGCTTAACAAGCAATGAAACTTCCTTCTTAGGTAAACGTTCGAAAGTTCCGTCAGTTGCCATTTTCTTTAATTCTTTTAATCTTTTAACACGTGATTGGATAGTGTTCCAGTTGGTTAAAGTACCACCAAGCCAACGGTTGTTGACGAAGTATTGGCCTGCACGAGTTGCTTCTTCAGCGATAGCGTCTTGTGCTTGCTTCTTAGTACCAACAAAAAGAATAACAGCACCCTTTGATGCTTCGTCCTTAACAAAGTTGTAAGCAGAATCGATAAGCTTAACAGTCTTTTGTAAGTCGATGATGTAAATACCGTTACGTTCAGTAAAGATATATTCCTTCATCTTTGGGTTCCAACGACGAGTTTGGTGACCGAAATGTACTCCGGCTTCCAATAATTGTTTCATAGAAATAACAGCCATGATATAGCCTCCATATAAATTAGTTTTTCCTCCCCAAAGATCACCTGCGCTAACAACCAAATAGGCACTTGTTAGCACATCACTTCAGGTGTGTATTTAAAACACCTTTAAAATTATATCTAAATCCGCTGATTAAAGCAACCCTTTATTGTCTTAACATAGCAAAAATCCAAGTGAATTTTTAAATTTAGGTTAAACATGTTACAATACTATTTCGTAACAAGGAGGCAACATACAAATGATAAAAGCCATCGTTTTCGACGTTGACGATACCCTGTATAATCAAGAGCCTTGCTTTAATGAGGCATTTAGAACCGTGTTTGATTCTAACATTGATGATAACCAATTAAAACAAATTTATATTAACTATCAAAACCAATTTGAATTAGTGAGTTCACCAAGTGATAAAGAACAAATTAGTCTTAGTGATAGTGAAGCTAACTTTCACAGTCTTCACCACACTTTTAAAAAGTTCGAAATTGAAGGGCTCACAAAAGATAATGCTGACAAATTTGAAGATGCATTTCTACAAAATCGTGAGAATATCCAGCTTTCTGAGGGACTAGCCACAGTTTTTAATCGCCTTGCTTCAAAATTTAAGCTCGGAATCATTACTAATGGATCTAACGAAGAACAACTTTCAAAGATTATGAAACTGAAACTTCATAATTGGATCAGCCGTGACCAAATAATCACTTCAGAAGATGCCAAAGCTGAAAAACCTGATCCTTTGATTTTTACGATGATGAATCGTAAATTTGAACTTCGAGGTAGCGAAATGCTGTATGTTGGTAGCTCATTTAACGAAGACATTATCCCGGCTAAAAAGGCTGGTTGGCAAGCTGTTTGGTATAACCCATTTAACGGCACGATTAGTGATCCAAGTGCAATTCCAGATCAAACAGTTTCCACCCCCGAGGAGCTACGAGAATTACTAACAGAATTAGCGCTTTAATTCTATAAGCACAGAAAAAAGGGACCACGGTGATAGCCACCGTGGTTCCCTTTTTATTTCGAATCACTTGGATGATTATAAATCAACGAGCTTATCTGATTTACCAGATTCAATCAATGATTTATTAGCGTCCATTGCAAAATAAACCATATTTCTGACAGCTCTCTTGGTGTAGAAAGCGATATGTGGGCTTACCAGAACATTTTCACGTTTCATCAAGTTTTTTAACCGTTCATCAGGAATCTTGTCAAAGCTTCCAAAATCAGTGTTGAAAATACCAACTTCGTTTTCGTAGGTGTCAACTGCAGCACCGCCTACTTTTCCTGAATCTAGTGCCCGAATCAACGCGTCTGTATCAATTAATGCTCCACGAGCTGGATTGAGGATATAAACCCCGTCCTTCATCTTTGAAAAAGCATCATCATTTAACATATGCTCGTTTTCCTTGGTTGCTGGAGCATGAAGAGAAATTACGTCAGATTGAGAATACAGCTCATCCATTGTATCAACATAGATCCCCTGTTTTTCTAGCTCGGGATTATGGAATACATCATAAGCAATGACCTTAGCTCCAAAGCCTTCATAAATTTTCATTGCCGCACGGCCAATTCGACCAGTAGCAACAACCCCGACAGTCATTTGATTTAACTCTTCAGCGATGTCAGGTGCCCATTGAAGGTCCCCATCTTTTTGCTTTCGGTCAAATGTATTTGTTCTTCTCAGGAGTCTCATCAACTGAGTAACAGTAAATTCTGCAATTGCTTCTGGAGAGTAAGCTGGAACGTTGGTAACTTTGATTCCATTACGCTTAGCAGCTGTGGCGTCAATATTATCGACACCTACGTTTCTGAGTGAAAGAAACTTGATTCCAAAGCTCCCTAGTTTGTCGAGTACTTCTGCGGTATAAGGCTTTTGTTGGTATGTAACAACCCCATCAGCACCATTTGCCAACCCAACAGTTGATTCATCTAACAAGTCACCTGTTGATTGAACTTCAACATCTGGATTTTCATCGCTCCATTTGTCAAGATAAGGTTTTTCATCGTCTCTAATTCCGTATGCAACAATTTTCACGAAAACTACCTCCTATACGTAATACCAACAGTATAACACTGAAACCGCTGTCTATGACGTTTGGCGTCCTGTTCACAATGATTGATGTTCACGAATATATGTTAGCTTTTGTGATTTGGTATGCTTTTTAAAATGGTACTCCGCACTCATTGCTTCATGTTTCGTAGAAAATTCTTCCTGGTATAAAATTTTAACAGGCTTGTGTGCACGCGTGTATTTAGCACCTTCGCCACTTACATGAGTTTCAAACCGTTTTTGGACATCATCAGTATATCCTGTGTATAAACTATTATCTTCACACAATAAAACATACATATAAAACTTTTTATCGCTTGCCATACAGCATCATCTCGATTGATTTAGAATAGTGATCTCCATCGTGGACAATCACATCATCCAATATTTTGACACCATTATATCTGCCATCTTTAATTCCAGAAACTAAAACCATATTTGCTAACTTTCCATGACTTGGTCTCACAAATTGCAATGCTTTGGGTTCAATTCGATTATGACGCATTGTAGTCAAGATGTCTGTCAGTCGATCCGGTCGGTGGACCATGAAAAATTTCCCATTCATCTTTAATAGATCGGCGGATGTTTTAACAACTTGATTTAAAGTAGTCGTAAGCTCATGACGGGCAATCGCTAAATATTCATTCGGATTTTTTTCGGATGTATCGTAATTTAAAAAGTAAGGTGGATTAACCGTGACAACGTCAACTGAGTCCTTTTTAATGTGATCTGTCGTGTTTTTTAAGTCATCATTAATAACAACGACTTGATCTTCAAGATTATTCAGCTTTACACTTCTAGTAGCCATATCAGCGAGTCTAGGCTGTAGTTCAATTTCATAAATTTTTGCATTAGTCCGTTCACTGATGAATAATCCAACAGCCCCATTGCCGGCACAAAGGTCGACTAAGGTCTTAGTTTTATTTTTAGACACAGATGCAAACTCAGCTAACAAAACCGCATCTAATGAAAATGAAAAAACATTTGCACTTTGGATTATTGAAATATTTTTACTGTATAACTGGTCAATTCTCTCGCCAGACTTTAATTCTGCATTCATTTGTTTGTTCCTTTATTTTGAGTTTGTATTATTAAGTATACCAACATTTGCCAAATAACGGTTTTTTACGTAAAATAGTCCTATTAAATCAGCATGAAAGAAGGAAACAGAAATTGTTTTACTCATTTGCTCGAGTATTGGTCAAAATTATTCTGTTTATCATAAATGGCAACGCTCATTATCTAAATAAAAGTCGATTGCCAAAGGGTAACTATATTTTAGTTGGTCCCCACAGAACTTGGTTTGATCCTATTTACTTCGCGGTGGCCGCGAGCCCTAAAAAGTTTAGTTTCATGGCAAAAAAAGAATTATTCAAAAATCCAATTCTAAAAGCTATTCTGGTCCACGCTAATGCATTCCCAGTGGACAGGGAAAACCCTGGGCCATCAGCAATCAAAACTCCAGTGAAGATTTTAAGAAAAAAGGATCTCTCATTGATCCTATTTCCATCAGGTACCAGGCATTCATCTGAACTCAAAGCTGGAGCCGCATTGATTGCTCAACTATCAAATGTGCCACTCGTCCCAACCGTTTACCAAGGACCGTTAACATTCAAGAGCCTCTTTTCAAGAAAAAAAGTCATCGTTTCGTTTGGTGATCCAATCTACGTTGATCGAAAAACCAAGCTTGACGATCCAGCTCAAAAGGAAATCGAGCAAAAACTACAAGAATCCTTTAACAGACTAGATCAAGAAGTGAATCCAAACTTTAAATACGTAGACGTTTCAAAAAAATAAAAGCGTGATGAGTGTCCAGCTCATCTCGCTTTTATTTTTTATTACTCTGTGACTTCATTGAATTCATCATTTGATGAAGTTTCTTTTGAGATGGTTTTTGTCCCATTTGAAGCATCATTTGTCTCAATTGATCTTCGCTGAATGGAGGGTTTTCTTTGAGGTATTTCTCCATGTAACGACGAGAAATGAAAAAACCACCAAACAGGCCACCAATTAACGCAACGATTACAATTAGAATCCACAACCAAGTTGCCATGTTTCGGCCTCCTTATTTACATATCGATAATAATTTTACACAAGATTGTTGAAAATATAAAGATAAATCGGGATAAAAACGAATATAATCTTTAGATCAGTCGTCACGTAAATTCTTTTTGCGTTGAATTTTACGAACCTTTTCTGGGGTAACTTCCTTGCCATCATTGTCGTAAACTTTCATCATTTCAATCTGACGCCTAAAGTTTTCCTTGAAACGAGTTACATATTTTTTACGTAAGTCGGCTTGTTCAACCTTCTCAACTTCAGTCAAGCCAGCCCCTTTAGCCTTTTTAGCGAGTTCGTTAATTCTAGGAACAATTTTCTTTAATACTTCGTCTTCAATTTCTTCGACAGGATGTTTCTTTTGATTATCTTTAGTCAACTTAATTCCTCCATATTTTTATAGCTTTCCAAATGCGAACATGTGTTTGAAAGCCAGCATAGTTTATGTTACGATTATTATAATAATAAAGAACGATGAGGTGTCTTCGATGAAAGCAACCCAAAGCAAACAAATAGAAATTTTACATTACATATGGGAAAAAGTAAACGAACACGGTTATCCACCTACAGTTCGTGAAATTGGTGAAGCAGTAAACCTTTCATCAACTTCTACAGTTCATGGCCATATTGCTAGGTTAGAGCGTAAAGGTTATATTGTCAAAGACCCATCAAAACCCCGCGCGCTAGAAGTAACTGCTTCAGGTATGGAAGTGTTGGGCATCACTCCCAACCAAAAGCAAATTCCTGTATTAGGAACTGTGACAGCCGGTGAGCCAATTTTGGCTGTCGAGGAAGCCACCGACTACTTCCCATTGCCATCTTCTCTAGCTAATTCTGATCAACCACTGTTCATGTTACAAATTCGTGGTGAAAGTATGATTAACGCCGGTATTTTAAATGGGGACTATGTGATTGTAAAGAAGCAGGCTTCAGCCGAAAATGGTGACATTGTCATCGCCATGACTGACGAAAACGAAGCCACTTGTAAACGTTTCTTCAAGGAAAGCGACCATTTTAGATTACAACCTGAAAATGACACCATGGCGCCAATCATCTTAACTCGGGTAAGTATCCTTGGTAAGGTTGTCAGCTTATTCAGATCAGAAATATATTAATCCAAAAACCATTATAAAAACAAAATTCAGTTGATTTCAAATTGCAATCAACTGAATTTTTTATTTGTCCTCACCAGTCACTTGGTCTAAATAAATCAACTTATCCTTTGCTCTGCCTTTCAATACGAACCTAGAATCATCATCTGAATAATTAATGCTTAGATCAGCCGTTTCTTTTAAGCCGGACCGATACATCTGTTCATATTCTGTAATTGTTAATCGCTTTCTACGATTAATTTGTTGGTCAACTGATTGTTTAAGCAATTTACGGTCGAATTCTCCAAGAACACCGGAATAAAACTCACCTTGGGCACCTGAACCATAGCTGAATAAGCCAATATTAGCACCAGCTGGAATCGTTTTTGAATTCGCGATAAGTGAAATTAGGCTGAGGTACAAAGAACCAGTGTATAAGTTTCCAACAAGAGAGTTATACAATTTCGAATGGTTGAACTCAACCCACAGGGGATTATTTTCCTCCTCTTGTGGTACAACCGTTCTTAATGCTTTTACTCCCATCTTCGGATATGGCAGATGGAAAACTAGAGCATCAAAATCCGTCACCTGTTTATTATATCTATCAAGATACTGATTAAACGTCCGGTTGAAAAAGTCCACGTAGACATCGTTAGAATAATGGCCATCGACCCGAGCCTCTTTTGTATAATTTGGTCTCCAAAAGTCCATGATGTTTTTTGAGTAAAAGGCGCTCTTGCCATCTAACGCAAGGACGGTTGGATTACTAGACAAAAGCATTGCAACTGCTCCGCCACCCTGAGTCACCTCTCCAGGAGTTTCCAAACCATAGCGGGCAATATCCGCACCGATAACCAAAACTTTTCTGTCAGGATTCAAAGCTAGGTAATTGATTCCCATCTGAATTCCTGCAGTCCCACCATAACAGGCTTGCTTAACTTCGAACGCTCTTGCATAGTCAGATATACCTAAAAGTGACTGCAAGTACATCGAAGCTGCTTTCGAATTATCAATTCCAGTTTCGGTACCAAAAATAATCATATCAATTGTTTTTTTATCTTCCTCAGTTAGAATCGTTTCTGCAGCATTTGCTGCCATTGAAACTACATCCTGTGAAGGTGGAATCACTGATTGCTGCTTTTGCCCAATTCCAATCAAAAACTTATTTGGGTCCTGATTTCTTGCTTCCGCTAAATCGACCATGTCGATATAGTAAGGAGCAGTGTAAAAACCAATTTTTTCAATTCCGACACTCATAATAATCCTCCAAAAAATAAAACTATGGTGACACAGTATCTGTCATCATAGCTTTTTAACGTATGTACCCTTAAATTACATCTTAATCTTAATTTGGTACTGTTCTTTTCCGCTCATTGATTCAATGATCATACCATCGCTGAATGCCCCAGAATAAACAAAGCCTTCATGAGCCCGGCCAGTTGAGATGAATGTCCATTGAACGGCCATGGAGTTACTACCTAAAATCGAACCAGAAATGCGTACTCCTGATAATTGACCAGTACTACCATCAGATAATTCAACTTCTTGATTTCCTAAATTTCCGTCTACATATAAAGTTAACATGTGATCTCCTACCAATCATTTTCTATTTCAAAATATATCATAAGATATGAATAATTGCCATAATCCTTGATACGACTTAAACTTAAGTTATAAAATTCCTTGGGAGGGACTAATAATGAAAATTGATATTCACCGCTCAAAAGATGACAAACTCTTGGCTGGAGTGATCGGTGGACTTAGCGATCACTTTGAATGGAACTCAACCTTAGTGAGAGTTTTGTTTGTTATCTTGGCCATTACCCCGATGTTTCCCGGAATTATAATTTACCTTGTACTTTGGATTCTAATGAAAGATCCCGAATAATAATTTGACGCCATTATGGCGTCTTTTTTATTGCCCTTTTTGCCCAGAAATACCAACCTCCTAAAACCAAGAAGAACAATGTAAAAAACAGCAAGAAGAATTGCAAAAACAAAGTATCAGGCAACATATTAATTACTGGATCAACAGCTGGATCAAATATCCAGTCTTCATTTCTAAATAACACTTCATGAAACCAGATGAACACCTGATCAAAGCTAACTGCCATCATGGCAACAATCATTAGTGAAACGGTAACGATAATCTTAATTGGGCTTAACAACAACCACTGCAGACCTGTTCGCTTTAACCATCTAACGCATTGGACAACAAATGGAATTGAAATGATGAACACCAAATTATTAAACATCACAAGGTGCCTAACATCTCGAAAATGTAATAACCCACCCTTTGAACTTCTAAAGTACTTAAACCCAATTTGTGATTTAAAGGGGTTTTCAAGATAGTTTATAATTCTCAAATATTCCTGGTGCATTTGGTTAAACGACAATCCGGTCAACTTTCCCAGGTGTTGAAAATGAGCATTGATACTAAACAGCCACACACTGTTGATTGTCAAAAAAATGGCCAATGAGATTGAGAATAATCCGACAACCAAAGCTACTTGCCACTGCCGTACGGTTAGTCTTCCCATCTTAAAGCTTCCAATCGTCTAAAGACTCAATTTCGTGAGTTGGTTGAATTGCTTCCTTTGCAACTTCATCTCTTGTTGAAAGTCCTGAATATACCAAAAGCGTATCAACATTTGCGTTAATTCCAGCTTTGATATCGGTATTGTAATTATCACCGACCATAATCACATCTTCACGCTGTAACCCAATTTTTTTTAAGGCACTGTTTAAAATCATTGCGTTAGGCTTTCCAATCATAATCGGTTCTTGTTGAGATGCATGCTCAACAAAGTTCACTACGGTCCCAGCTCCAGGAAGCATTCCCCGCTCCTTTGGAATGTTTGTATCAGGGTTCGTTCCAATAAAAACAGAACCATTTCTAACTGCTAAAACAGCTTCTGTTAATTTTTCGTATGTTAAATCGGAATCAAGTCCCACAACAACGTAGTTAGGATCAACATTATCCAAATGAAATCCCTTAGCAAGAATGGCTTGATACAACCCCATCTCACCAACGATATACACAGATGTCTTTGAAGGATCACCCGCATCTTCGGCAATATAATCTGCTGTTGCCATCCCCGACGTATAAACATTATCTTCCGTTACATGAATGTCATGGTTTTGCGCTAAATCAGCCACAACATCACGTGGTAATTTTGTTGAGTTATTAGTCACGAAGAGGAACGGAATTGACTGTGCCTGTAAATTTTCGATAAATCGCTTGGCAGCAGGAATTCTTTTTTTTCCAGCATAAACAGTTCCGTCTAAATCAATAAAATATCCCTTGTACTTCATCATGTTAATCTCCTGCGTTATCTTTGTTTTCTTTAATTACAAAACGGTGCTTATGCTGTGATTTCTTTTCCTGACTAACGGTAACGTTCTTACGCTTGGACAAGGGTGGCTTTGTCTTTGTGACCTTTTGCTTAACATAACCGCCCTTTTGTGGATTTCGTTTTCGGCTATTGTTGTTATTATTTCTTCTCCGTCGGCGAGTATTGTGACGCTCACCATTATTGTTTCGTCTAGTAATTGGGCGGGCCTCTAAATTATGCACAACAAAATATTTAGCACCAAAATTAACTAACTCTAATATATAGTCAGGAATTTGTTCTGCAAACGGACCCTTTACCTCTGAGCGATCATTTTCAAAAAAGCCCTTCAGTCTAAGCTGATCATAGCTATAATCACCAACAATGTAATCATATTGGCTTAAGGCAGGATTATAACGATTACGAAAATCTTCAAACTCAAAGCCTGACACAAATTGAGGATCAATTTCATATTTGTGATCATTAACTGTAAATTCCGTTTCACTTTGGCGAATAATTTTCGCCATTGGCGATTGCTGCTCATTTTTCTCGGCTAACAATTCATCTAAAACACTTTTTTCCAAATGCTCACCTCCTAAATTTTAGTTAATGGGTAGTTCTTTGCCAAATAATCTCCAAATACATCTCGTAAACTTTGATCATATAGTATTTCGTTGTTCCCAATAATATCTAACGTTGGGAAAAATGGAATAAATAAATAATGATCCGGCATTGCCACCTCATAAGTTTTTAGCGGAGAAACCGGCTCTTCGCGGAATAGTAGTTGACCACTATTTTCGTCAAACCTCAAGCCACCATAGTGCAACAAGCCGAAGTACTTACCTCGAAAGCCCATTCCCTTTTGAGGAAATTTAACTAAGAAGTTACGGTTTTTTTGCATTTCTTGAACCAGTCTCCACAAATTATAACCATCCAACGTGACTTTCATTACGTGCATTGAATGAGGTAGCATCTTATGCAACTGGTTTCGATCGACGATTCCAGCTGGCAAATTAGTTAAAAACAAACCCGAATTCAAAATTGCTGCTTGTGTCCCAGCTTTTTGCATCAAAGCATGGAGGCCTTCATTAACTAACCTCGAGTGGCCAACCAGATTAGTGGTCATTTCAGCCGGAATCCTTGCTAGCTTATTTTTGGCCAACAGTTGTTCGCCGCGCGTCTCATATCCTTCAATTTCAGCCTTATCAGATTGCTCCTCTTTTAAATCAGTTGTCTTGATAACTTTAGCTTTTTTATTGACAACTTTATGATCATCTAAATCTAGGGTAATTTCACCAACATAATGCTCCCACTTTTCGGCTGCCGCTAAAATCGACTGATTGACAATCTCACCGTGTAACAACAAATGGTGAGTGTGGGAACCAATTATCACTGTTAACTCTGGAAATTTTCTGGCTAAAATTCGATCTTGGTTAATTCCTAAATGACTAAGGAGTACTACTAAATCGTACTCCCCACGACGCTTGGCCAAGAGTTTAGGAATAACAGTTTCTGGATTGATTGGTTGCCATCCCAAAATTGGGTAAGTTAGCGTATATGGAGCAGTCATTCCTAAAATTAGTACTCGGGTTCCGCCCTTAGTAGTAACAATCTTATCAGGATGTGCCCACTTTGGATACGTGTTATTTTTGTCGTCCAATATATTACCCAGTACAACGTCAAAATTAGCATCTGAATACAATTCATCCAGTTGAGCGTGGGTGTTAGTTAAGCCCTCATTATTGCCAATTGTCACTGCATCATAGCCAATTTGATTTAGTAGTTCAACATTAGCTCTTCCGTTTGTAACCTCTGTCAAAGGATGTGCCCTATCTAACGCATCTCCTAGATCAACGGTAATCACTGAACTTTGCCGCTCATTGGATAATATCTCACGTTCAGACAATAAAAATCTTCTAATTTTTGGCCAATTTTCAAAGTGTGAATGGAGGTCATTGGTATGCAAGATAGTTAATTTTTCCTTCATCACCGATTACCTCCTCTTCGCGAAATCAATTGCTTTTTGTTCCACCATTTTTTCAACCTGAGCTGACGACAATGGGGTTCCAAATGGAATCTTTTCATCAAGATAATCAGTCTCCGGGGTGTCGACACCAACGTTAATGTTCTCTTTGATAGGCACAGCATAGTGATGAATATGCCCATGCAAATTAATTATTTGTTTTACAATTCCCATCATCATTGGATAGTGCGTCAAGTAATACTGGCGATGATTCATCTTTATCAATGCCCCTACATCATGAAATTCAAATTTCATTCCACTGCCAGCAGGATGATTATTTTTTTCAAGATACTTGAATAAATCTCGAGCATCATGGTTTCCCTTAATTAAAACTAAACGTCCATTAAGAGAGTCCAAAACTTCAAAAATTTGTTCATAAGCAGCTTTTGCAGGGCGAGTATGCAACATTGCAATATCACCAAGATGATAGACAATATCATTCTCATCCACCACTTGGTTCCAATTATTGATAATGGTTTCATTCATATCTTCAACAGTCAAAAATGGTCTGGGAGCAAACTCACTGACTCCTAATAAACGATCATGAAAAAAATGCGTATCAGCAGTAAAGTATTGCATTTTATCGTCTCCCGTACTTATTCATACAATATATGATACCACCTGGCTTATGGGCTGTAAGCTAAAATGCGTATCTACATCACACATTTATAAAAACCTAAAAATAAGGTACAGGAGTAATGTGCACTCTCTTGTACCTTACAAAAATAGTATTAGTTTACTTCCTCTTTAACCTTATCAGAAAATCCTTTGAAGAAATAAAGCGCCAATAACCAAACAATTGAACCAATTAGCGCAATTAGCGTGTCAGTCTTGAAGATTAAAACAACACCAACAAAAGCAAGGAAAGCCAACACGAAGTAGTCAGAAAATGGAAATAGTGGCATCTTAAACTTCAAGTGATGGTCTGCTTCCTTATTTTTAATTTCTTTACGGTACTTAAGGTGAGCTACCACAATCGAACCCCAAACAAATAAGAAACAAGTCGTTGCCACACTGGAAATAAAACTAAATACATTTCCTGGCATGAAGATACTAATAATCACGACCAATGCTATAACTAACGTTGAGAACATAATCGCATTGACTGGAATTTGTCTCCGTGAGAGACTCCCCACCTTTTTACCAAACTTTGATTTACTTTCAAACGTAAGCGAAAATAGCATCCGCCCAGTTGTAAAAATCGAACTGTTACAAGCAGACAAAGCAGCCGTTAACACAACAAAGTTAATGATCATTGCTGCTGAATTGATTCCAATTCCTGAGAACACTTGCACAAATGGGCTGCTTGTTGGAGATACGTGTCTCCAAGGAAAAATGCTCATCAACGCAAGCAGTGAACCTACATAAAATAAAATTACCCGAGTTGGCACTTCATTAATACTCTTAGGAATAGTTATTTCTGGATCTTTTGTTTCAGAAGCAGTCATTCCAATCATTTCAATTCCGGCAAAACTAAACAATACCATTTGGAAAGATAGCAGGAAACCGGAAATATGATTAGCAAAAATTCCACCTTCAACAACATTACTAAGCTCTGCATGTCCGTATGGTGTCTTATAGTGCATCAAGACTAGTACGATTCCCACAAGAATTAGTGCTATGATGGCAATTATTTTAATAATCGCGAACCAAAACTCAGTTTCACCGAACGCCGAAACAGCAAAGATGTTAACCAAAAACAGAACCATAAGGATGACTAAGCCAGTAACCCATACGGGAATCTTTGGAAACCAAAACTGGACATACAGCCCAGAGGCCGTCACTTCGGCCATCGCAATTGCGACCCAACAGGTCCAATACGTCCAGCCAATTACAAATCCGGCACGTTCTCCGAGATATTTTTTTATAAAATGAACAAACGAATTACTGTCTACATCTGACAATAACAACTCGCCTAATGCGCGCATTAACAAAAAACACGCAATCCCCGCAATCATATATGCAAGCACGATTGATGGCCCTGCCAAATGAATCGATTGGCCAGCACCAAGAAACAATCCAGTTCCAATCGTGCCACCCAGGGCAATCAATTGAACATGGCGATTTTTCAATCCTCGGGACAGCTGTTCCTCTTCACCTTTAGATTGCACAAATCCACCTCCGAAATTTTATAAACTATTTTAAAAAGTTATCCATAACATTGTATCATTTATTTTTACAGGATAACAAAAAAACCGCGAGAACTTCTCACGGTTTTTTAATCTTTTATAAATTATTTACGAAGTCTTTCGATATCGCGCACAATCATTAACTCTTCATCAGTTGGTATCAACAATGTTTTAACCGTTGATCCTTCTGCACTCAAGTCACGTTCAACTCCACGAATATCGTTCTTTTCTGGATCAACTTTAATTCCGAAGTATGAAAGCTTATCAGTTACTTCTTGTCTTAATGTAATACTGTTTTCACCAATACCAGCGGTGAATACTAATGCATCAATTCCACCCATTTCAGCAACGTAACTACCAATGTAACGAACTACACGGTTCATGAAGATATCACGAGCTAAGTGAGCACGGTGATTTTCTGTCTGAGCTTCTTCGACTTCACGCATATCTGCAGAAACTCCAGAAATACCGATCAATCCTGATTTATGATTTAAGATATCAATCATATCGTCCATGTTGTCGATACCATCTTTTTCCATTACGTATTGGAGAACTGAAGGATCAACATCACCTGAACGAGTTGCCATGGTAATACCAGCAACTGGCGAGAAGCCCATTGAGGTATCAAATGATTTACCATCTTTAACAGCGTCGATTGAAGCACCGGCACCAAGGTGCAAGATAACCAATTTAAGGTCTTCTAATGGTTTGCCAAGCATATCTGCTGCCCGTTGAGATACGTAACGGTAACTGGTACCATGGGCACCATATTTTCTAGCTTTGTACTTTTCATAGTATTCATATGGCAAACTGTACATGTAGTTTACTTCTGGTAATGATGTATGGAATGAAGTATCAAAGACTGCAATACTTATAGCATCGGGAAGAATTTTTTTGAATGCCTTAATTCCAAGAACGTTTGCAGGTTCATGAAGGGGAGCAAATTCCTTTAGTGATTCGATTTTCTTAAGATTTTCGTCATCAACTACAACTGAATCTGTAAAGAATTCGCCACCAGCAACAACCCGGTGACCAACCCCAGTGATTTCATGAAAATCATTAATAATCTTTAGACTGATCAACTTATCAAGCAATAATTTAATTGCTTCATCATGATCCTTAATGTCTAGATTATCCTTGTATTTTTCGCCATCGCCGTACTTGATTTCAACATCTGAGCTACCAAGGCCAATTCTTTCAATGGCACCCATTGAAAGAAGTTTTTCACTTGGCATTTCAAAAAGTTTGAACTTTAATGTAGAACTTCCTGCATTAATTGCAATCGATTTTCCCATAACAGTATTACTCCTCAATTTTATTTATCCAGGTAGTTTTTCCGCCAGTCGTCAATTTCTGTAAGGAACCCTTGTACTCCCTTAGCATCTTTGAACGACGGAAATTCACCCAACATGACTGGCTCAGCTTGCTTGGCACTGCCACCAACTTTTTGCAAAATTAAAACTGACTTTTGAGCAGCTTCGTTAGCAAATAAGTCTTTTGGTAAGTTTAACAATCCTTGCAAATACACTTTGCCCTGCATCCATTTTAGCAAAGATTTAGCTTCTTCGGACTTAAAAATTGCAGATGGAACCAGAAAAATTCCAAATCCGCCATCATTTAAGTGATTAGCTGCCATTTCTAAAAACAAGTGATGCACGTAAGAATGACCTTTTTGAGCTCTGGTTTTAAAATTCTTGACGTTATCATCAACTGGATAATATCCAATTGGCAAATCAGAAATCACTAAATCAACCTTAGGCACCATGACGTCAACAATTGCGTCTTCATGATATAACTCGGCTTGAATCTGTTGAAGTTCAAACGATGCTGCGGCAATCTCAAACATCGCATCATCATTCTCAAGCCCATATGGATGAACCTGGGCACCAATATTATCTGAAAGACTGTTGGTCACCGTAGTTAGCAGGTTTCCTGTTCCCATCGCGGGATCGAGGATGCTGACATTTTTTTGTTTTTCAAACAATCCAGAAGCAATGTAGCTAACCACATCACCAATTGTGTCAGGTGTTAACTGATAGTTTGCTGGCAACTGGTCCTCTTTGGAAGCTTTTAGGACCATCATCTGCAGTGCCTTGCGTAGCGTCTCCGGCTCGTACTCAATCTCATCAAAAGTACTGATTGCCGTTTGAATTTTGTCGGCATCGGAATCAGTTAAACCGCCACCCTCTGGAGTGCCTTCCAAGATGTCATTTAAAACCTCAATTAAAGCGTCAATCCAGGAAGAATCTCGAGCTTGTTTAACAACTTCTGTAGCAGTATTGAATACATTGAAGATCTGTTCAATCTGTGTATTACTCAGCTTGCTCAGCTCCTTTTCACATGTGTTAGTACTGTTAAATACTACCAGAAAAGGGGTACCAAATTCAAGAATGATAGTAATTCACAAACTATTTATGGGACTTATAAGTTCTTATTAACTGATTAACATTACCGTGTTGTTGATAAAATGAATTACTTTTGATAATCAGACAAAAAGTAATCAATGTCGCAAACAAAATGGCTACCACTGTCAAATATCCGTGGTTATCCCGAACCGCTGATAATTTTTGCATGATATGTTTCCCCATTCTGATACCTCACCTCAAAATTAATTTGCTTATATTTTCGCCAGAATCTAATGGCAGACACCCTTTCAATTAGCGGGACATAGCCATTCTCATAACCAGTTAAAATCACATTATCTTTGTATTTCATTAATCGATATTTCTTATGGGTTTTAGGACTGGACATTTTAAGTTCATCATTACTAATTCCATCCACTTTAAACGAAAACTTCTCTCCTTCAATCAAGCTAACACATCGATAAAAGGTAACTTGCTGATAATTTTCAGGTCGCCTAACCGCATCAAGGCTAAGCACCATTAAATCAAAAGCCATTAGTATTATGACCATGCTAACAATTGATTCAATAAGTACAAAGCCACTATTTTTTTGACTGTTTCGAATAACTTGTTTGATTTTCATACTGATACCTAGCCTGTTGCAGTCGAATGTGGTCATACTTGTCCTGTTCATGTAATTGATGTTGAAGTCCAAAGTATAAAATACTGAACATTGTAATTATGGTGATGCCGATCAAAGAATCAATCAGCGTGAACCCTTGTCTATTCTTCTTTTTCAACAACAAACCCTCCCCAACCTAACTGGATTTTTTGTTTATACTTAACGTTGCCGTCCTGATTCAACCATTGAATTGTTTGTGGACTAACGAATCCGGCATCAGTAATATATATTGTTTTTGAATTAGCTAGGTGAATTGTTTCTGGAACATTAAGCGTAAAGTTACGAGCTTCGTCACCATAGTCAATGAACTTTAAATGCCCATCTTCAACTGTAATCTGCGTCTTTCTGTGCATTAATAACGAGCTATTCTGAGCCTTTCTAAAGCAGCGTTCATATTCGTCAAAAAAAGCTTTTTCTTGAATTCTATTTTGCCTGATTCCGCTTATCATGGTAACGGTTAGTCCTAAAATCATCGCCGCAATTAATAACCCAATAATGCTTTCAACAACTGTAAACCCAGACTTACTTGACTGCTTGAGAATCTTTAATTTTAATTCCATCATCGTTTGCTTCTTTTAACTGCTTATTGGTTAAATAACCTTTGTTGTGTAGCTCTGCCAAAGTTACGTGCTTTGCTTTAGGAAATTCGCTGTAATAAGCATCAACTTGTGATTGAACTACTGAAACCATTGCATTTGAATGGATTCCCTGAGCATGCTTACGTTGATTTGAAAGATTAGGAATAATTATCAGAATCAGTAATGAAATGATAAACAGAACAATTGTCATTTCAATCAGCGTAAATCCCCGCCTCTCAACCATTAGTTTCTTTTTAATTTTGGACTTATTCATATCAATATATCTCCTTTAATGATCCGTAAATTGGCATCAAGATTTGAAAGTAAGCTGCCACAATTGCTAATCCAATCACACAGAATAAAATTGGCTGAATACAGCCAATTAGCCTATCAATTCGATTAGAAAACGTCTGAAACATTTTTTGTGAATACGCCAAAAGTGATTGTGCGATTTCATCTGTAGTGCCACCACTGTTCAAGAATTTAATCATCTCTTTAGGTACGAAATCATAGTTTTTTGCCACAATTACAATATCGGTTCCAGATTTTAATTCACGGTTTAATGAGCCTCCCAAGTTGTACAACAACGAGTGATGATCAAACGTTTTCAACAATTCAATGATTTCTTTGATTGGCAATCCGTTTCTCAACAATACCGCTAGGTTGCTGGCTAAGTAATAAGATAGATAGCTTCGAACGACTTTCCCAATAACCGGAAGTTTACTTAATGCTGAAAAGCGGTTAATCACTGACAAACCTGTCCAATAAAACCAACCAAAATAACCAACCACACCAATCAAGAAAACACCTAAAAACAACAAATACGGTGTTTGATTATGGTGATTATTTGCAACGTAGATTCCAGAGATGTTAGGTAATATATACAACTTAATGGTAACCACTAATATCACAATCATCGCCATCAAAAAAACGGGATAAGTTAAAAGTCCCTGGATTTTTTTCATTTGAGTTTGTCTGATGTCAAAAAAAGCTCCTAACTCACTTAACGTGCGTCCAAGTTGACCATGTTTTTCTGCAACCAAAATCTGGTGATAAGTTTCAGAATCAATAAACTCCCTAATACTGACAGAAAATCCTGCCCCAGTTTCCATTTTTTGATTTATTTTTGTCACTGAATTTGTGAGTTTAGGTTCAGTCTCGCAAATGTATGATAGTGCGTGATTTAACGAAAAACCGGTACTGATTAAATCCCCTATCGTTTTAAAAAAGACCGTTTTATCAGCTGCGGACCACTTATCCGTACCAATGCTCTTCAGCTTCAGCAATGGATACTTCATCCTCTGCAACCCCCTTCTGTAAATACTGTTGCCAAGTCGACCAGTCATAATTTTCGTGATTCAGTTCTTCATATGAATGACCGACAATAATTCCTTTTTGACTACCCGAGTTTGTATTCAACAATCTTTGGTACACAATTCCTGTCAGTGCCTGTTCTAAATATCCTGATTCAATACCAAGGTTTAGTAACCGTTGAATCACCCCCGTTGGGCTTTGAGCATGAACCGTTGTCAATACCAGGTGTCCTGATAAAGCGGCCTGAACGGCTGCGTTCGCAGTCTCAAAATCACGAATTTCGCCAATTATGAACACATCTGGTCGGTGGCGTAATCCGACCTTTATCAATTCCATATAAGAGAGTCCTGCATCATTATTGACCTGCAACTGCAAAAAATCATTTTGGTAGACCTCTACAGGATCTTCAATTGCCATAACAATTTGCTGTTTAGAGAAACTAGATGCCAATTGGTAAATAGTTGTTGTCTTCCCCGAACCAGTTGGTCCCGGAAAAACTATCAATCCACGCATTTGGCATAACCGGCTTACTTTTTCGTATTCCTCGGTATTGACAAACTTTGCAGGAGTTGTTTGCCAGTCATAAATAAGTCTAATCACCAAAGATTCGTGGCTGTGAACATCCCCAACAGTTGAAATTCTAAGTGATAACTTTTTGTTTTCCTCATGCCATGACAACCGGCCAGCTTGAGGGCGCCTTCGCTCACTAATTGACATTTCGGCCGCGTACTTACAATAGTTAATTACTTGATTTGCATTCTGCATATTTAGGGTTAAGTAGCCGTCTAAGCCTTTCGTACCTCTAAATAACACTTGGTAACTATCTTCTCGCCACATAAAGTAGATATCAGAAGTCTTGGATTCAATTGCTTTAGTTATCATTTGGTTAAAGAACACCTTTGCATCCATTTTTTTCACCTCGTAAAAACTAAATACGCAAAAAAAGCCAACCTTTTTCAAGGTTGGCTTTAAATATTTATTTTATTCTTCTGATTCAGGCAAAACAGCTGCTTCGTAGACGTCTTGAACATCATCATTATCTTCAAGTTCATCAATTAAGCCAGTGTATTGAGAAATCTTTTCTGCTGGAACTTCAGTAGTCGTTTCAGGGAACAAACGAACTTCTGCAGTATCAAGTGAATAGCCCTTTTCTTGAAGTGCATCACGTGCACTCGCCAAAGATTGTGAATCTGTGAAGATTTGGAACATTTCGTCACTAGTCTTCATGTCATCAGCTCCGGCATCTAAGGCATCCATTAACATAGTATCTTCATCTGTGTCTAAACCATCACGAAGGATTTCAATAATACCTTTACGATCAAACATATAAGACACTGAACCACTAGCTCCAAGAGAACCACCGTGGTGGGTGAAAGCAGAACGAACTGCTGCTGCAGTTCTGTTCTTGTTATCAGTTAATGCGGAAACCATGATAGCAGTACCACCAGGGCCGTATCCTTCATAAGTGATTTCTTCGAACTTAGCTCCACCAACACCTGAGGCCTTATCGATAGCACGTTGAACGTTATCTTTAGGCATGTTAGCTGCGCGGGCCTTATCCATTACCAAACGAAGTTGTGGGTTATTGTCTGGATCAGGATCACCTGCTTTAGCGGCTTGGTACAAGTCACGTGATATTTTTTGGAAAATTTTTCCACGTTTAGCATCTTGAGCGTTTTTACGGCCTTGGATGTTATGCCATTTTGAATGTCCTGACATATCAAATACAACTCTTTTCCTTATTAATTTGGTTATCGTTTACATACTCGTTTATTCTATCAAACTAAAGGCACTGTTTCAAGGTCAGCAAATTCATGAATGCTTGGGCACATTGCAAGGGCTTTAGTTATGGATCATAAAGCTAGCCTTATATAATAAGGGCTGGCATTTCAGTAATATTTTCAAATAAACTATCTGTATGAAACAGCATCACATTATTTTGTTGATTCACGCTTCATCAAACCATAAGGCAAGAGAACGTTCTTTTCATCAATTGGCTCACTATTCATAAGTTTTGTAAGCAAACGCATTGCCACGGCACCAATATCATAAAGTGGCTGGGTGATTGATGACATCTTTGGCCTAATCATCTCAGTTAATTTTGTATCATTACTAGTAATAACCTCAAAATCAGCTGGTACACTTACACCTGCATCAGTCATACCGTTAACAATTCCAGCGGCCAACTCATCATCTGTAACCATTGCTGCAGTCGCCTTAGCAGAAACTAATGCTGGTTGCAAAAGGGTTCCAGTTTTATAGGAATTATCAGTTTCAAATACCAATTTATCATCAAATGAGATTCCGGCATTCTTAAGCGCTTGTTTGTATCCCTTTAAGCGGTACTTACTGTTAATTGGTTGGTCAAGCGGACCACAAACGAAGGCAACTCGCTTATTACCACGGTCGATCAGATTCTTAACTTCTTCCTGAACTGCGGCTGCATAGTCGATGTTGACACTAGGTTTAACTTGCTCATCATCAATTGAACCAGCTAACACAATTGGCGTCTTGGTTCTTCTGAACTCTTCACGCAAATCATCAGTAATGTTATTACCCATAAAAATAATTCCATCAACTTGTTTCGACAATAATGTGTTCAGTACGGTAATTTCTTTTTCACCGTTTGAATCTGAATTGGTTAAAATAATGTTGTATTTGTACATACTAGCAACATCATCAATTCCTCGAGCTAATGCTGAGAAATAAAGGTTGGTAACATCAGGTACAATTACACCAACAGTAGTAGTTTTCTTGCTTGCAAGTCCACGTGCAACGGCGTTAGGACGGTAATCAAGTTTATCAATTACATCCAAAACTTTTTTTCGAGTAGCTGGCTTTACGTTATTGTTCCCATTAACAACACGAGAAACCGTCGCCATTGACACATTGGCTTCACGAGCAACATCATAAATCGTCACAGTTTGTTTATCCATAAGTGATAGCCCTTTCTTTGAAGACACAATATGTTTTCATCAGTTTTCAAAACATACTCCAATATAACAAAAAAAACGCATCATCGCAATTTGAAAACGTTTTCATATCAAATGATAAACTATCGCTATTCACTTTTCAAGAAAAACGCTAATTATTAGCTAATTTATGTATGATATACTGAAATTACTATATATAAAGAGGTGCTTTGATTGAATAAAGTAGAAAAAATTCAAAAATGGCTTTCTGACAACCAAAATGATGTTGCACTGATTACTGACCCTAAAACCATTCAGTATTTAACCGGTTTTTACAGTGATCCCGTTGAACGCGTTTTGATGATGGTCGTGTTCAAAGATAGTGAACCATTTATCTTTGGCCCTGCACTAGAATCTGAAGCAATTAAGGATACAGGCTTTTCAGGCCATGTGTATGGTTACTTAGACCATGAAAATCCATGGAAAATGATTGCTGACCAGATTAATAGTAGAAAACCAAGTGGCAACCGCTACGCAATCGAAAAAACTGCCTTGACAGTCGATCGATTCGAAAATCTAAAACAAGTCCTACCAAACGCAGATTTTGAAACTAATCTCACCCCTTTCATTGAACAAATGAGGCTGATCAAGTCTGCTGATGAGATTGAAAAACTAAACATTGCTGGTAAATGGGCTGACTTTGCATTTAAAGTTGGCTTTGAAGCAGTTAAAAAAGGTGTTCCAGAATCAGCAGTTGCTGCTGAACTAGAATATGCTTTAAAGAAAAAAGGAATCATGGAGATGAGTTTTGATACCCTAATTCAAGCTGGTCCCCACGCTGCCGAACCACACGGAGCTACTGCTGGAAATCTAATCCAAGACAATCAACTCGTACTGTTTGATTTAGGAACTGTCTGGGAAGGTTACATTAGTGACGCTTCAAGAACAGTGGCAGTTGGTAAACCAGACGACAAATCAATGGATATTTATAAAGTCTGTTTAGAAGCTCAACTCACTGCTCAAGAAGCTGCTAAACCCGGAATTACAGCAGCCGAACTTGATAAAATTGCTAGAGATGTGATTGATAAAGCCGGCTATGGAGAGTACTTCATCCACCGTCTTGGCCATGGAATGGGAATGAGTGAACACGAATTTCCATCAATCATGGAAGGAAATGATATGGTTCTCGAACCTGGAATGTGCTTCTCAATTGAACCTGGAATTTATATTCCAAACGTTGCTGGTGTTCGTATCGAAGATTGTGTTCACATTACCGATGACGGTTGTGAACCATTTACCCACACAACTAAAGATCTACAATACGTTGATTAATCAATAAATAAAAAGAGTTAGAAACCAATTGGTTTCTAACTCTTTTTTTATTAAGTATGTTTTAGCTTATTTAAACTCTTCGCTAGTTCCATCTGGATGGATAAGTAATGTTGGTGCAGCTGAAGCAGTTTCGCCACCAAAGGCTTCATCTGGAGTCACGACAATGTCTACATCATCCTTCTGTGTAGCATCCCCACTACTATTTTTTGCCTTACTATTCTTAAATGAATCAACAGTTGATTTAGCTTTATCAGAAGTTTGTTTCATTTGATCAGAAATTACTTCCTTAGCATCATTGATAGCATCCTCTGCGTAGAAGGCGTAGTCAACAGCACGTTCCTTCAAATCATCTGCACGATCCCTCAACTCTTGTTTGAGCTGGTTTCGTTTGTTTTCATCAAGTTTTTGGTAAGCTGCATAAATCCCGGCTCCTAACAAACCGGCAAATAATCCCCCTGCAAGTTTCTTGCCCATTAATATCAACTCCTACTCTGTTTTCTTATTTTTTCTGTGATTTCTAAATGAACTCCAGGCTGCTTTTGAGACTGCCCCAGCAACTCCAGCTTTACTACCTGACTTACCTGAATCTTTAACCCGCTTTGTTAAGTTCTTAGTTGCTTCATTAAGCTCAGAAACACTTTCCCCTAAATCAGCTGCTGCTTGAAATACAGGAGTGGTAATGTTCAACTTATGATCAATATCATTAACCAAACTATTTGAAGTTGCCATTATTTTGTCAGTTTGCTTTGCAATAACATCAACATTGCTAGTAACTGAGCGAATGGTCAAGTTGATTTCTGAAATCGTCCTGGAAATTTTCAATAAGAACAGTCCGATAAAGATAACTAATAGTAAAAATGCACATGCGGCAATTAGCCCCGCAATTTGACCTGCTGTCATAATTCTTCCTCCTTGTGCAACAATTTACTTTTAGAATAGCATTAGGCCGCTAAAATAACAATGAAATTGTCCTAATTCAGCTTTGCAATAAGTCAGGCGTTTGTTACGATAGTGTTAAATAACATGAATTGAGGAAAAATAATGAAAGCTCCAAATCAATTAGTCACGCAAGTTCACGTAAAAAATGTCTTTAAATACTTAAATTGGGATGAAATTTTAAACTCATTGATCAAAAATTCGTTACTGATTATTATCGTTTCCATTTTGTTAGTGTTGGTAAATAAAATTGGAAAAGCATTGATTCATCACCTGTTTAAACAGTATCGAAAGAAATACTCAAAAACAGTCACTGAAAAACGAATCAGGACTTTTCAAACTTTATCCCTCAACATTTTCTCTTATGTTATCTGGTTTCTGTGGATTTACTGGATATTGTCGATCATTGGGATTCCGGTTGGCACCCTAGTTGCCAGTGCTGGAATTTTTTCTCTAGCAATTGGGCTTGGTGCTCAAGGATTTGTGACTGATATCGTCAGTGGATTCTTTATTTTATTAGAGAAACAAATTGAAGTTGGCGAATATGTAAACATTAATAATATTAAAGGAACCGTGAGTGCTGTCGGCCTGAGAACTACCCAAGTGATATCTGATGACGGGACCCTAAACTTTATTCCAAACAGAAGTATCCAAACGATTGCCAACCTTTCACGAAATAATATGGTCGCAATCATTCAAGTTCACATTACTCCGGAAACAGATATCAACAAGGCATTAGAAATAATTGACCAAGTAAATGATGCTAATGTTTCAAATTACACTGATATCGTTGGTGCTCCCAATGTTCTCGGTACGGTTGCTTTGACTGATAATAAACTTGCCATTCAAGTTAATATGACCACTAAGAACGGTGCCCAATACCACATTCAACACGACTTCTTAGCACTATATCTCCAAGCATTAACTCAGAATGGAATTAAATTAGATAATAGTCCCGTGACATATAAGTAAGTCAAAAAAGGAGCTAGCATTTTCAACAGAAAATGCTAGCTTCTTTTAATCATGATTGTATTTATACGCCGGAAGAGCAACGTAGTTTTCAGTAAAGTTATGGGTCAAGAAGTTTATCTGCTTCATTACTTCTCTTCTAGTACAGATTCCAACAAATTCTTCATCCTCGTTAACAACCGGTAAGAAATTTTCATCCTCTAAGTAGCGCATAATCACTTCCAAATCTTCAGGGTCAGTTATGATTGGGACGTCAGTCTGCATAACATCCCTTACCTGAAGGTTTGCCAAAGGTACCGTTGAGATGCCTTCGTTTGTAAGCATATGCTCAGTTATCATTTGAAGTGAAATCAGTCCCTTAAAATGATTTTGATTATCCAATACCGGGATTTTTGCATACTTAACCTTTGTTAGAACTAAAAAAACGTGAGCTAAATTGTTATCTTCGTTAACAGTTGCAACTAAGTCAGCCGCAATCATTGGCTGTCGCTCACTCTTCTTTAAGACGTTTTCAATGGGTTTATCAAGCATTAATTAAATCTCCTTTATCAACGATCAAATTGAAAATGTAATGAAGGAACCAGATTAAGATCTCGATCATAATAATCCACGATGAATTTTTGGGTCGAAACGTCCACGATACAAAATGTGCCACCAATCATCTGGAACTCACCTCTAGGTTGAGAAATACTTCCAGGATTGACTAAAAGCAAAGAACCATCCATCGTACACATTAGTTGATGAGTATGACCGAACAAAGCGATGTTAGCAGATACGGACCGAGCTGTAAGCTCTAAATTTAGTGGACTTTGATTAACATTCTTTAAATGTCCATGGGTTTGGTAGACAACATCATCACCGATATTAACTACATTTTCTAATGGAAAATCTTCAAAATCCATATTTCCCTTAACGATATTAAACTGTTGAACCAGTGGTGAGTCAATGGACAATTCAGAATCTCCATTGTGAAAACGATAGTCAACTTGATCACCAAATTGGTGCAGAATTTTCGTTAAGATTTGCTGGTCTCCGTGGTTATCACTTACAACTAATAATTTACTCATGACCACGCCTCAGATAGTTTAGCGACCAATTGCTTAATCGCCCGACCTCTATGGCTTACGGCATTTTTTTCGTGAATGGACATTTCTGCCATTGTTTTTTGACTGCCTGGAATCAAAAAGAATGGATCATACCCAAAACCATTGTCACCGCGAGACTCAGTTAAAATTTCTCCATCAACCTTACCTTCAGCGACAACTTTATCGCCCGCTGGGGTTAAGAATACTAGAACTGATTCAAAATAAGCTTCCCGATTTTTTCCAGCAAGCTCTTTAATTAGCTTACGATTGTTAGCATCATCATCATGATCACCTGCATATCTAGCCGAATGAATACCTGGAGCACCATTAAGTGCAGGAACAACTAAACCAGAATCATCGGCAATTACGGGCTTATTAACTAAATTCATAACTGCCCTGGCCTTGATTTCGGCATTTTCTTCAAAACTGCTACCATTCTCATCGATTTCCCCAACTTCGGAGTAATCATTCAAAGAGGTTACCTTGACCGAAAATTTTGCTAAGGCTTCCTCAATTTCATTAATTTTATTTTGATTTTGTGAGGCAATTACAATTTCTTCTGGTTTTTCCATTGAACTCTCCTCTAATAAGTATTACAAGTTTAGATTATTCGCCGCAATGCTAGATTTCAAGAAATTATCCGCAACTTTTACGAACTCTTCAGGGTTTCCTGTCGTATAAAAAACATCCGAACCATCGCGATCTGATTCAGCTAATGCATCATTTTGCTCCAGTAGCTCCTTAACCTGCCTTGCTGTAGCAACTCCCGGGTCAACTAATGTTACGTGAGGCATTGCCGTTCCAATCTCTGCTTGAATAACTGGGAAGTGAGTACAACCCAAAATTAATGTATCAATAGATGACGTCTTTAAGTTTGCTAGTTGAGATTCAACAACTTCATACGAGTGTTCACTGCCAGCTTCGCCATCTTCTACCAACTGAACAAAATCAGGGCATCCCTGGGATACTACTTCAAAGTTACCCGCCGCTTTGATAATTCGTTCGTAATCACCTGATTTAACAGTCCCATTAGTCGCAATTACACCGATAGATCCTGTTTTGGAAACTGAAACTGCGGTTTCCGCACCAGGTTTAATTACACCAATTACTGGAATTGGAAGTTCCTGTTTAATTCGCTCATACGCAGCTGCTGTTGCCGTGTTACAAGCGATTACCATTGCTTTTACATCTTGCTTCAAGAAGTAGTTAGCAATTCTTTTTGTCAGCTGATAAACTTCTTCAGCCGTTTTTTCACCGTATGGTAAATTTTTTTGGTCACCAACATAAATAAATTGCTCGTTTGGGAGGATTTTCTGAAGTTGGTTATACACCGTTAAACCACCAATTCCTGAATCCATAACCCCGATTTTTCTGTTATCCATCGTATCACTTCTTTACATAGACTAGACTTAATTATCAAACATTTATTAAGTACATTCAACTAATGACTTCGTTTATTACAAAATATTGTATAATAAAAATATTAGATTTCGAATCAATGGAGATTAGAAAATGAATAGCAAAACATATGAACAACTGCGCAACGATCCAGACTTGGAGAACCTTTTAGGTCAAACTTTACTGAGAGATGACTTATTAGTAGAAATTTTAGGCGATGAGTATCATGAAATTTTATATTGGGCGGGTAAGCGGCTAGGACGCAAATACCGTCTAGCGAACTATGAATCACTGTCTGTGTTCTTTAAACAATTTGGTTTGGGAGACCTAACTCTAGTTAAACAAGGAAAAAATCAGTTAGATTTTGAATTAACTGGAAAAATTATTGAAAGTCGATTACTGCAAAATGATGATCCTGACTTCCAATTAGAGTGTGGATTACTCGCACAATTTGTAGAATACATTCTAAACCGGCAGTCAGAGGCCGAAATCTCTAAAATAAACGCTAAAAAAGGGCTAGTAAGCATCAACGTACTAACCAGTAGTGAACCACCCTTAGACGGCCAGGAATCTGACGAAATTTTTAAACTAATTACAGAGGAAACTAATGAATAAAAAAGGTAAGCCCACCGGCTTACCTTTTTTTAATCAGTATATTGATCTAGAACTTTCTTAAGTTGTTCCTTTGAATGATAACCCACTACTGTATCAACTACTTCACCATCTTTTTTGATAAGTAAAGTTGGAATACTCATGATTCCAAATGATTGGGGTGTATTTGGATTAGCATCAACGTCCATCTTATTGAAAGTAACGTTATCCATTTCGTTGGCTAACTCTTCAACTACTGGAGATTGCATTCTACATGGTCCACACCAAGTAGCCCAAAAGTCTGTTAACGTTACTCCTTTAGAAGTATCGCTTTCAAAAGTTTTATCTGTTGTTTCATTTACCATAAAAAGCTGCCTCCTTATTTTACTTAAACCATTTTAACAACAATCCAGCAAAAAGCCAATCAATTGCACACAATTAATTACTTGAACTTAACAATGGTGGAGCCGTCCCCACCGGCATTAGGGGCTGAATATCCATAGCTACCCACTCGTGGATTGCTTTTAAGGTAATCATTGACACCATTTCGAAGAGCTCCAGTTCCCTTACCGTGGATGATAGTAACGGTTGGATAACCCGCCAGCAAGGCTGAATCAATATATGAATCCAACCGACTCATTGCTTCTTCATAACGCTCGCCCCGCAAATCGAGTGTGGGTGAAATCCCGCTTGAACGGGTTCGAGAAACGTGAGCACGGTATTTTTGTTTTTCCTCAGGAACTGACTTTTCTTTTTCTAGGTCATTGGGATCAATTTTCATCTTCAATATTCCCATCTGAACTTCCCAAGAACCGTCTTTTTGCTTATCCACTAATGTTCCATGTTGTCCATATGACTTAACAAGGACCTCATCGCCCTTGTGAAAATCATGTTTACGCTTCTCGCGCTTAAGAACCTTATTTTTCTTTAAGTTAGGTTCAACTTCCAGTGCGTTCAAGGCACCCTTCGCCTCAATTAGCTCATTTTCCTTAACTGTAGCCTTGCCAACTTGAGCTTGTTTTTTATGCAAGTCAGCAATAATCTCATCAGCTCGTTTCTTAGCATCAGAAACTACTTGGTTAGCCTCAAATTGGGCCTTTTCAAATAACTTCTGCTTACTCCCCTGGTACTTATCAAACTGAGCTTTTAGCTCTGTCTGAAGTTCAGTGGCATCCTGTAATTGTATCTCTAATTCTTCAGCATCGACCCGAGCTTTTCTAGTCTGCTCAGTTAATTCAGCAATCATATTGTTGATATCCTGATTAGAATCATCAGTGTATGCTCTTGCCTTTTCGATAATTGACTCATCGAGGCCTAATTTTTCAGCAATATTTAACGCATTACTTTGGCCAGGAACCCCAATCATCAACCGGTATGTCGGCTTTAGAGTTTCAACATCGAATTCCATAGATGCGTTGATCGTATTTTCCCGATCGTATGCAAATGCCTTCAGCTCAGGGTAATGGGTGGTAGCAATTAATTCAGACGATTTGGCCGCAATTGCATCAATAACCGCCATTGCTAAAGCTGCACCTTCCTTAGGATCTGTACCAGCTCCTAATTCATCTAATAGTACCAATGACTTATCAGTTAACTGATTAAGAATCGATATAATATTATCCAAATGTGACGAGAAGGTACTTAGATTGGCTTCAATTGATTGATCATCACCGATATCGGCAAAAACATCATCAAAAATACCAATGTGGCTTTCTTCGTTAGCAGTGATAAATAATCCTGATTGCCCCATTAGTTGCAAGAGACCAACTGTTTTAATGGTAATTGTTTTACCACCTGTGTTGGGTCCGGTAACAATAATTGAACGATATTTTTCCCCGATCTCAATGTCATTGGGAACAACTTTATCGATATCAATTAATGGCTGGCGTGCCTTACGCAAATTAACGTAATTATCAGTAGAAATCAATGGTAAGGTAGCTTTTACCGAGTCAGCGTACTTCGCCTTAGCATTAATAAAATCAAGGTGACCCATTAGGCTCATGTTGTTTTTCAAACTATCAGAATATGGTCGTAATGTCGCCGTTAATGCAATTAGGATTCTCCGTTCTTCCTCACGTTCAGACAGTTGAAGCCTTCGTAGTTCGTTGTTGTTTTCAACAACACTACTTGGTTCAACGTACAGAGTTTGCCCAGAGGCACTTTGATCATGCACAATGCCACCAAATCTTTGTTTAAACTCTGCTTTGATTGGAATCACAAACCGATCATCTCTAACCGTGATTATGGGCTCGCTAAGATATTTTGCGTCAGCTCCCTTTATGAA
This sequence comes from Lentilactobacillus curieae, assembly GCF_000785105.2. Lineage (NCBI taxonomy): Bacteria > Bacillati > Bacillota > Bacilli > Lactobacillales > Lactobacillaceae > Lentilactobacillus > Lentilactobacillus curieae. The sequence continues at coordinate 2,016,595 of NZ_CP018906.1, forward strand.
ACGGTTCATTCTACTACGAATATCAGTTTGAGTTTTCTGGATTGCTCTACGAACAGAACGCAATTCACTTGAAGCCCCATCCAATATCCGACCATCGTCATCAACCGATCTAACTAAATCATCAGTGATTTCAGGCATCAAATCCAATTGAGAAACTAATTCATCAATTGACCTTAATTTAACATCTTCAGCCGCTAAAGTATCAAAGAAACTAACCACCACTTTCATTGATACCAGCAGTTTTTTAATGTGAGCTAACTCTGTTCCCGAAAGAGCAGAATTTTCAATGTTTAGTCGTTTTAAAAATGGGGCAATTTCAGTCAGATTAGGAATTGGGATTTCTCCCTTTAATCTAACAACGTCTGCACCATCAGCAGTTTCATCTAACCATTCTTTCACTTGTTGATAGTCAGAGCTCGGGGTTAAGGAAACCAGTTGTTCTCGACCGGCATCAGTGACTAAAAATTGCTCAATTTGTTGTTTTATTTTTCCGTATTCAAGCGTTGTGAATACTTTAGAGTTCAATTATCTCACCCCTTTTGAGTTTGAATTATCAATAATTCTATCTAACAGATGCGGAGTCTCGCGGACCATGTACTTGGCCACGGTCGCATCTTCGTATTGTTCTTTCACAGGATTGCTTATTGCAATCAATAAATTTAACCCTGCAAATACAAACAAGTAAGCAATCAAGAATCTAATTGCCCCACCAAAGATGGCGTTGATTTGTTTTAATCCAATAATGCGAGTTGCTGGATTTATCACCCGTTTCAAAAGCATTACAACTCGCCAAACGATAGTGTACAGAATCAAAAATGTGACCCAATGAATAATTCTTTCGTATTCCACAAAATTAAATTGGTGAACTACCCAGTCCGTCAGTGGAGTCGTATACCGCCACGCAAGTGCTAAAGCGAATATGAAGCCGACAAAATTCAAGAATTCCGCAACGAATCCCCGGCGAAATCCAGCAGTGAAACTTAAAACTAAAATTGCCAGAATTATCAAATCTAGAATCATTGCTTTGGCCTCTGCTCAGTTGCCGAGCCAGCTTGTCTTGCAGCTTGTTCTTTCATTGAAAGTTGATTAGAAAGCGCATTGAAAGCAACTAGCAATGCTCGATCTTCTTTACTAGTATCTGGTAGTTGTTGTTCAATTTGGGATAGTTCTTCATTTAAAAGGTCAGCAGTAGCCTGCATATGTTCATATGAACCATCACCAATAAAGATGTAAGGCTTGCCATCAATCGTTGCCTTAAACCTTCTCTTTTCGTTTTCCACTTTTGTTTCACTCCTAAATCAATTAAAAAGGACTGGAAGTCGAAGAAATATTCGCTTCCAATCCATTTTAACAATTATTCTTCTTTATTACCGTCGTCTTCTTGGTCATCGTCGCCATGAAGGAATGTGTTAAGAACAGATTCAATCATATCCCATTCTTCATCGCTTTCAATCAATTGAAGTTCGCCACCTTGTGGATCTGATGGATCATCGTCAGCTGGTAATGCGTAAGCCTGAATCTCAACTTCTTCATCATCACTCTTACCGGTTGGGTAAATTAAGATGTAAGACTTGTTGAAGTCTTCAGATTTAAAAGTAAATAAAACATCATATAATTGTTCGTCGCCGTTTTCGTCAACTAGCGTAATTTGTTGTTGAATTGGTTCATCAGCCATTAAAAGTACCCCTCTACATCTGTGTTAGTTTTCCTTTACGATCTAGATAATTTTGAAGAATTAAGCTAGCCGCAAGTTTATCAATTACTTTTTTTCGTTTCTTTCGTGAAACGTCTGCTTCTTCTGTTAACATTCTTTGAGCTTCAACAGTGGTTAGTCGCTCATCTTCAAAGTCAACTGGTAGACCAAACTTTTCAGTAAGCTTCTTACCATATTCCTGAGAGGCAACTGCCCGATCACCCAAAGAATTATTCATGTTTTTAGGCAACCCGAGTACAAATCCACCAACTTGATGTTCTTCAACAAGTTCAGCAATCCTATCTAGTCCAAACTTGCCCTCATCTTCGTTGATTCTAACAATTTCTACTCCTTGAGATGTCCAACCGAAAGCATCACTTACAGCAACACCCACGGTCTTTGAACCAACATCCAGTCCCATTATCTTCATTTAATTCTTCCCTTTGTTATCGCTGGGATGATTGTCTAGATAGAAACGAACAAGTTCCTCGATAATCTCATCACGTTCATGACGCCGAATTAAATTTCTTGCATCAAGATTACGAGGAATGTAAGCAGGATCTCCTGAAATCAAATATCCAACGATTTGATTATATGGATTGTACCCCTTTTCCTCGAGGGCACGGTACACCGTCAAAAGTGTATCACGTACATCCTTTTTTTGATCATCGTTAAAATCAAAAAACATGGTTTTGTCTAATGAGCTCATACAATTCACCTCTATGACTAAAAGTCATTTGAATCAATTTTAACCGATAAGCGCCAAAACTACAATCATGCTAACTGATTTTATCAAAAAAACCAATTATTGTTGACTTAACCAATCAACTGCAGCACTCATTGCTTTATCAAGTCCAGCTGGATTCTTACCACCGGCTTGAGCCATGTTAGGTCGGCCACCACCGCCTCCTTGAATGTTACTTGAGATGGCTTTAATCAGGTCAGAAGCCGAAATTCCTGCTTTGACACTCTCATCAGATGAAGCAACGATCAAATTAGCTTTGTCGCCCTTACCAGTTCCCAGAACAAGAACATCTGACAACTTTTTATCGCGCCATGAATCGGCTAATTGTCTCAATTGGTCCATTCCTGAGTCCTTAATAACACCAGTAATAATGGTATGTGATCCAGCCGTCTCAGCATTTCCAAACACGTCTTGAGCTTGTTGAGCAGCCATTTTAGCTTCCAAACTAGCCTGCTTTGTCTCTAAATCTTTTACTTCTTGTTGGAGTTGCTCTACTCGATTCCCAACTTCTTTCATCTGAGAAACCTTAAGTTTAGCAGCAATCTGCTTTAAGCTATTTTCCTGTCCGTTTAGATAATCAAATGCTTCTTTAGAAGTTACAGCTTCGATTCTTCTAACTCCAGCACCAACTCCAGATTCTGAAAGAATCTTAAACAATCCAATTTCGTTAGTATTCTTAACATGAGTTCCGCCACAGAATTCAATTGAGAAGTCGCCAACGCTAACAACCCGAACTTTATCACCATACTTCTCACTAAATAAGGCGATAGCACCCATCTTCTTACCGGTTTCTGGGTCAGTAACCGTGGTATCAACGTTTATTTCTTTGAAGATCTGTTCGTTGACCATATCTTCAACCTTTTGGAGATCTTCTGAGGTAACTGAGCCAAAGTGGTTAAAATCAAATCGTAAGTAATTTGGTTCAACCAATGATCCAGCTTGTTGAGTATGACCACCTAAAACGTTTCTTAATGATTGATCAAGCAAGTGGGTAGCTGTATGGTTTTTTTCTACCTTGCTATGGAAGGCTTTATCAACCTTTAATGAATAAGATGCACCCTTCTTAAGTGGTTGTAACAAACTGACAGTGTGCAAGTTTTGACCGTTTGGTGCATGCTGAACGTCAATTACTTCAGCAACTTTTTCACCATTTTCGTCGTAAATGTCACCCTTATCGGCAACTTGACCACCCATTTCAGCATAGAAAGGAGTCTTATCAAAAATTACTTCTGCCTCATCTGATTTGGTTTCATCAACGAGGGTTTCATTCTCGATTAATACAACGGCTTTAGCATCATCAACATCAAGTTGATCATAGCCGACATACTCACTATCATCCTTAATTTCAATCAATAGGTCTCGTTGGACACCCATAGATTTAGCATTGCTCCGAGCATTTCTAGCTCGATCCTTTTGCTTTTGCATTTCATTTGCAAAACCTTCTGTATCCACCTTGATACCAGCATCGGCTGCAGATTCTTGCGTTAATTCCAGTGGGAAACCATAAGTATCGTAAAGTTTAAATGCAGTAGCTCCATCGATCATGTTGGTACCATTATTCTTAGCTGTATCGATTTCCTCTGACATCAATTTCAGCCCACCAGCAAGGGTTTCGTTAAACCGATCCTCTTCAGACCTTACTACTTTCGCAATGTAATCACTTTGCTCTAAAACCTCTGGATAATGTGATTTTAAAGTATCTCCAACAACTGGAACTAACTTGTAAAGAAATGATTCTTTGATACCAAGTTTTTGGCCATTAACGATTGCTCGTCTAATCAAACGACGAATAACGTAACCTCGACCTTCATTAGAAGGAATTGCTCCGTCGCCAATCGCAACCGTGATTGCTCTAGCATGATCTGCAATAACTCTAAAACTTTGATCTAACTTAGAATCTTGACCATACTTAACGCCATCGCCAAGCTCTTCAGCTTTATGAATCATTGGTAAAAATAAGTCGGTTTCAAAGTTAGTTTTCGCATTTTGGAAAATTGAAACCACCCGTTCAAGTCCCATTCCCGTATCAATGTTTTTTCTAGGAAGTGGTTCGTAAGTGTCTTCTGGGGTGTGATTGAATTGTGAGAACACAATATTCCAAACTTCTAGGTATTGATCATTTTCCCCGCCAGGATAGTTTTCAGGATCATCAGGTGCTAGATTGTTAAATTTCTCACCACGATCATAGAAAATTTCTGAATCAGGTCCTGAAGGTCCCTGACCAATATCCCAAAAATTATCTTCAACTTCGATGATATGATCAGGAGCAACCCCAACCTCTTCCCAAAACTTTTTGGCATCCGTATCTTTTGGATAAACTGTCATATATAGCTTTTCAGGGTCCCAGCCAAACCACTTATCTGAGGTTAGGAGTTCATATGCCCATGCAATTGCTTCTTTTTTAAAGTAATCACCAACGGAAAAATTTCCGAGCATTTCAAATAGAGTGTGGTGACGTGGAGTCTTCCCAACGTTTTCAATATCGTTTGTCCGAATTGATTTTTGTGAACTTGTCATGCGAGGATTCTTTGGCACAACAGAACCATCAAAGTATTTTTTCATTGTTGCAACACCAGAGTTGATCCATAACAAAGTTGGATCATCAACTGGAATTAATGAAGCGCTTGGTTCGATTGTGTGTCCTTTTTCTTTGAAGAAGTCCAAATACATTTGTCTGATTTGGCCACTAGATAATTCTTTCATTAAAATTCTCCTTACCAAAAATAAAACACCGTTGCATTTAGAAGAGACGCCATTTAAGACGCGGTACCACTCTAATTGCAACGATGTTTCGTAACCACTTTTATTTCCTATAACGTAGGATTTGCGTTTGACATTTACCTTTGAGGATAGCACCAACAGTCATCAATCGTTTTTCACAGCAACCAAAACGTTTCTGAAAATGATTAACTGTTAGCATGTTCCTCGGTCACAAAAATTATACGTTTTTGTGAAAATGATGTCAATGCCTGTTCTAATGGTAACGCGTTGAACTTTGCTTTCTTTGTTTCCGCTTAGCACGCTGATCTTCGCGCTTCTTAACTCGACGATCCATTTCGTCTTTACGGTCCAAATTCATCTTGATTCTTCGCTTATACCCAGGCTTAACTTTCTTTTTCTTCTTCTTGATCATTCCAATCATGGTTGGATCAAGCTTATCATGTTTCTTCTTGTGGGTTGCCCGCCGATTACGATCATAAGTATCAACTACTTCGTGATCCTTAACAGCCTTGGGTTTGAACTTGATGCCCATAGATTCGAGTTCAGCAATTTCATCCTCTTCGTCAGGCGTATACAAGGTAATTGAAATCCCTGACATCCCGTTTCTACCCGTTCTACCAACCCGATGAATAAAGAAGTCCAAGTCATCAGGAATATCGTCATTGATGACGTGAGAAATACCTTCGATATCAATTCCCCGAGCGGCTAAATCAGTCGCAACAACAAACTGAAATTCTAGTTTTTTAATTCGGCGCATTAATTGCTTTCTCTCACGAGGCTGAACACCACCATGAATCATAGCAACCTTTAATCCCTGGCCCTTTAAAAACTCAGTAATTTCTTCAACTCGACGCTTAGTATTTGCAAAGACCAACACCAGGTAAGGTTCACCAATGGTCAAAAGCTCATAAATCAATTGATTTTTGTCCTTACCCTTAGTTGAAATTAGCCAATTATCAATAGTTGGACTAATAATCGTGGATACTGGAATCTCTTCTACGACCGGATTGTTCATATATTTCTTAAGGAATACATTAACTTTTTGAGGGATAGTTGCAGAAAAGACCATCATCTGGACTTCTTTACCAAAACTAGACGCAATCTTATCAACAATATCCAAGAAGCCCATATCTAAAGTCATATCTGCTTCATCAACAACAAATTGTTGGGCATTATGCACATCAAGATGACGACCGGAAATTAGATCCCAAATTCTACCTGGAGTTCCAATTACGACGTCTGGTTGCTCATGTTTTAACTTCTCAATTTGCCGATTTTTATCAGTTCCGCCAACGTATGAACCAATTGTAATTTGGTGTTCTGAGTGTCCTGCAAGCTGTTTGGCATCCTCAATGATTTGGTATGCCAACTCACGACTAGGCGTTGTAATTACCGCTTGAGTTGTTTTTACTTCAGGATCAAGTTTGTTAAAAATTGGTAGTAAAAACGCGTGAGTCTTACCACTACCAGTTGCAGACTGACCAACCAAATCTCTTCCAGACATTACGATTGGAATTAATTTTGATTGTGCAGCTGTTGGTTGTTTAAAGCCCTTTTCTTGCAACGCTGATAACAAGAAAGGCTTTAATTTAAAATCTGAAAATTCTGTCATATACTCTCCTATTTGCTTTCCGAAACTAACTTATCTAATCGGGCAACAAATTCTTTAATTTGGTCTTCGTTCTCAACAACAGCACCACTAGCCAATTCATGGCCACCACCGCCATATTCCTTAGCGAGTTCATTAATTGCTGGTCCTTTTGAGCGCAATCGAATTCTGAATCCGCCGTCTTTTTGCTGAACGAAAATTGCCCAAGAAACAACTTCTTTAATTCTTCCTGGAAGTGGGACCACTGCCGAAGTGCTCTCATCCCCCAAATTAAATGGCTCCAAAACCTCATCTGATAATACTAGGTAAGCTGCGCCACTATCGAGAATGTTTAAATTTGAATAAACATAGGCTGATAATCTAGCCAGTGGGATATCAATCTCATCTTCAATCTGGTTTACCTCAGAAGCGCTAAAGTTATATTCTGTAAGTTTGCTAGCAACCGCTAACGTGTGAGATGAAGTGGCAGGATACATAAACCTACCAGTGTCACCAACAATCCCAGCATATAACAATCTTGCGGCTTCGTCTGGCATCGTCAATTCAGAATGATTAGCATCGTAAAAATCATATACTAACTCTGATGTGCTCGAAGCTTGATCCTCTACCCACTGAATATCGCCAAAAGCGTCATCATTTGGATGATGGTCAATCTTGATCATTGATTTGCCTTGATTATACCGATCATCATCTACCCGAGGCTGATTAGCAGTATCCACAACAATTACCAAAGCATCTTTGTACTGATCATCAGCAACTTCATCAACAGTTCCTAACCAAGCAAAGCTTGAGTACTGCTTACCGACACAAAGGACATTTTTCTCAGGAAATGAAGCTTTCAAAATTTGAGCCAAACCCATTTGAGAACCAATTGCATCTGGGTCTGGGCGCTTGTGCCTGTGAATAATGATAGTTTGGTATTTTTTTATTGTATTGAGAATTTCTGTTTTTTCAGCCATTTTTTTACCTCTCGCCATTTAATAGAACACTTAAGTATATCTTATCTAACCGATAAAGTGAACGCAAACTTATTGAAATAAATCCAAATCAATATTTTCATAGCTCAAATCATCTAGGTTAGTAAGGGTTATCCCAAGTAATCTAACACCTCGTTCTTCTGTTACAGGAGGCACATCCTCTAAGAGCTGGACTGCTAGATTAAGAAATTCGGTATCATCATTATCCAAGTATCTATCAAAACTAACCCTTTTTGTGTAGGTTGAAAAATCCGTAAACCTAATTTTCAAAACTAGCGTCTTGCCGTGTTTCTTCTGTTTGATTACCGCTTCCGTAACCAGTTTAGCAATTTTACCAAGGGCAGCATGAACTTCTTCATCAGACAGTAACGGCGGTCCATACGTCCGTTCCTTACCAATTGATTTACGAATTCTATTTGCCTCAACAGGCCGGGGATCAATTCCTCTAGCACGTTCATAAAGAATGTAGCCGAACTTTCCAAAATTTTTAATTAAGTCTAATTGGCTCCACTTTAATAAATCATCCCCATTATTGATTTTCAACTCGTGCATTTTAGGAACAGTTTTTTTGCCTACGCCTCGGAATTTTTCAATCGGTAGCACCTTTAAAAACTCCAAAGCATCCTTCTGATCAATAATTGTCATCCCTGACGGCTTAGCGTAATCTGACGCTTCTTTAGCTAAAAATTTAGAATATGAAACACCAACCGAGCAAGTTAGATGAGTCATATTCCAAATTTTTGTTTGGATTTCCCTACCTACTCGAATTGGGTCTTTAATATCTTTTTTATTATTAGTGACATCTAAATAAGCCTCATCTAGGGCATATGATTCAACTATGTCTGTGTATTCATTAAAAATTTCATGAATCATCGCAGAGTACTTTCGATAAAAGTCAAACCCCGAAAATCTAAATACCGCCGCTGGGCATAACCTAAGTGCTTCCATTGAACTCATCGCTGAATGAATTCCGAACTTTCGAGCATTATAGTTTGCGGTTGAAACCACACCACGCCCACCAGTTTTTCTAGGATCTTTAGCAACCACTAATAGCTTAGTTTTTAGGCTGGGGTCTAATAACTCTTCGATTGAAGCATAAAATGCATCCATATCAACATGAATAATTTTCCTGTTGTCTTTTTCCATATTTATCAACTCACACTAAGTATACACAAACGTATGTTCTTTTCCAAGCAAAAAAATAAGCCCAAAGGCTCATTTTCAATTGACTATTTAGTTTCTTCAGAATCTTTAGTATCTGGTTCTTCAGCTGCTGGTTTTTCATCAGTAGCAGCTGGTTGAGAACTTTCAACGTTATCCTTAGGTTCAGCTGGCTTAGCAGCTGCATTTGCTTGGTTACCTCTATCAGATGCAACTGGTGCACCAACAGCTGGTTGTTTGATTGAAGCAATAGCGTTCAAATCAAATACCAAGTAAATTCCGTCACAGTCAAGCGTTACAGTTTTGTCAGTTGTGTTAACTTCATCAACGATACCATGTAAGCGGCCAATCGTTACGACTTGATCTCCAGGCTTTACCTTAGAGAGCTCTTCGCGACGCTTTTGTTCTTGCTTACGTTGTGGTCGAATCATAAAGAAGTACATTAAACCAAACAAAACAACAATCATTAAGATCGAGTATACAGAACTATTCAACAATTTCACCCCGCTTATTCATACTATTAACTGTACCAAATTAACATGAAAAGGTCTACACCTAAAAGTTTTTTGGATTTGGCTTGTTATATCCATATTGTTCAAAAACTTCAGCCCGTAAGTCCAACAAGTTGTCATCAATGATTGCTTGTTGAACCCGTTTCATCAAGTGAATTAAATAATGAAGGTTATGAATCGAACATAATCTCATACCAAACGCCTCATCCGTTTTCATTAGGTGACGAATATAAGCCCGTGTATAATTTCGACAAGCATAACAGTCACACTGATCATCCATTGGTGTGAAGTCTCTGGCGTACTTAGCATTTTTGACAACCAACCTACCATGAGAAGTCATTACCGTACCGTTTCTGGCAATTCTAGTAGGTAAAACGCAGTCAAACATATCAACTCCACGAATCACGCCATCAATCAATGAGTCGGTTGCTCCGACACCCATCAAATATCGTGGCTTGTCTTCTGGTAACAAAGGGGCCGTAAAGTCTAAAACTCGATTCATTTCTTGCTTTGATTCGCCAACTGATAGTCCGCCGATTGAATACCCAGGAAAATCTAAACTTACAAGGTCCTCAGCAGATTGCTTTCTTAAATCTTCAAATCCAGCTCCCTGAACAATTCCGAACAGCCCTTGCCAATCAGGATTTTTATGAGCTTTAAGGCCACGTTCAGCCCACCGAGACGTCCGTTCAACTGATTTTTTTACGTAGTCATAACTTTCAAAGTATGGTGGGCATTCGTCCAAACTCATCATGATATCTGGACCTAACGCATTTTCAATCGCCATAGCTTTTTCAGGGGATAAGAACATTTTTGATCCGTTGATTTCGTTCTTGAACGTCACCCCATCTTCGGTTATATCCCGATTCTTAGCTAGTGAAAACACTTGAAAGCCACCAGAATCAGTTAAGATTCCCTTATCCCAATTCATAAATTTGTGCAAGCCACCAGCCTCTTCAACAATATCTTCACCCGGGCGGACCCATAAGTGATAGGTGTTTGCCAAAATAATTGTGGCCCCCATGTCATCAAGTTCCTCAGGTGCAAGGGTTTTAACTGTGGCCTGGGTTCCAACTGGCATAAAAATTGGTGTTCTAAAGGTACCGTGAGGAGTGGTGATTTCACCAAGCCTAGCACCCGTGTGCTTTTCTTTTTTGATCAGGCGATAGGTTATCGCTGGTTGCATAAAAGCATCCTCCTAAATTAATAAATGTACATTGCATCGCCGAAGCTAAAGAAACGATACTTCTCATCAATCGCATGCTCGTATGCATTCAAAATGTTGTCACGTCCAGTGAAGGCAGCAACTAACATAACAAGCGTGGATTTTGGTAGATGGAAGTTTGTGATAAACGAATCAACGACCTTCCACTCATATCCTGGTTTGATAAATATGTCTGTCCATCCTGAGTCCGGATGAATTTCTCCGTTAAACTTTGAGCCAACAGTTTCTAGTGTTCTTATTGACGTCGTCCCAGTGGCCACAATCTTTCCACCACTATCTCTAACTTTATTAAGGGTGCGAGCAGCCTCTTCACTGAGACGATAAAATTCACTATGCATTTTATGATCTTCGATGTTTTCTTCATCCACTGGTCGAAATGTCCCAAGACCAACGTGTAACGTTAAATAAACAAGCTTAACGCCCTTATCTGCGACCTTCTGCAATAATTCCTTAGTCCAATGCAAACCAGCAGTTGGAGCAGCTGCAGAGCCCATTTCTTTGGCGTAGACAGTTTGGTACCTGTCTGGGTCATCGAGCTTTTCTTTAATGTATGGCGGCAATGGGGTTTCACCAAGTTCTTCTAGAATCTCGATAAAGATTCCATCATACTTAAATTCAATTTCCCTACCCCCATGCTCTAACTCCTTGGTAACGACTGCTTTTAACTTACCATCACCAAAAGTTATCACTGAGCCAACCTTAGCTTTTTTGGCAGGTTTCATTAAAGTTTCCCACTTATCGCCTTCGATATTATGAAGCAGCAGTACTTCCAGATGGCCACCGGTAGATTCTTTCTCACCATAAATTCTAGCGGGCATTACCTTTGAATCGTTCATTACCAAGGCATCCCCTGGATTTAAATAATCTAAAATATCGTAAAAGTGGCGATCCTGAGTTTCACCACTCTCATGATTTAAGACTAATAACCTAGAAGTATCGCGATTTTTAATTGGGGTTTGAGCAATTAATTCGTGCGGTAGGTCATAGTCAAAATCATCTAATGTGTAATGAGTCTCCATGATGTGAGCCTCCCTAATCCTTTGTAGTTGGAAATTCATATCCGAGGTGTTCATATCCCTTTGCGGTTACCATTCGTCCTCTAGCTGTCCGCTTAATCAGACCAATTTGCATCAAATAAGGTTCATACATCTCCGCAATTGTATCGGTTTCTTCACCGATATTTGCTGCCAAAGTATTCAGCCCAACCGGACCGCCGTTGTAAAATTCAATCATTGTTTTTAACAACTTAATGTCAGTATCATCTAAACCGAGATTATCAACCTTTAAGAGATTAAGAGCGTACTGGACAATTTCTAAATCAACTTCTGACTTATCAGATACCTGAGCGAAATCCCGAATCCGTTTAAGCAAACGATTGGCAATTCTGGGAGTTCCCCTTGAACGCAAGGCAACCTCATACGCTGCATCATCAGAAATTGAAATGTTAAATATATCCGCGGTCCGTTTGACGATGTTATTTAAATCTTTGGTTTGGTAATAATTCATGTGTTCCACAATTCCAAATCGATCACGCAATGGAGCTGATAAAGCACCAGCTTGGGTAGTAGCCCCAATCAGTGTGAACGGTGGTAGTGGGAAGTGAACTGGGTGAGCACCGGGACCTTGGCCGACAATTATATCTACATAGAAATCTTCCATCGCAGAGTACAACATTTCCTCAACAATTTTTGGTAATCGATGAATTTCATCAATAAACAAGACGTCGCCAGGTTGTAACTCATTTAAAATTGAAAGTAAATCCCCAGGTTTGTCGATAGCTGGCCCACTAGTCGTTCTAATATGAACTTCCATTTCATTAGCAATTACCATCGCCAAAGTTGTCTTTCCTAGTCCAGGAGGCCCATAGAGTAAAACGTGATCTAAAGATTCTTCCCGTTGCTTTGCAGCCTTGATATATATTTGGAGTTCGTTTTTAATATCGTCTTGACCAATGTACTGATTTAAAAATTGGGGGCGCAGTGACATCTCAATTTTTTCTTCATCATTGTTCTCAACGCCGGATGACACTAGTCGATCATCATTTCCCTCGCTCACAAAGTTCACCTCCTACTTCATTAATAATTTCAAACCTAAACTTAGATATTCATCAGTGGAAAGACCACTCTTTTCAGACATCCCATCCTTGATTGCAGAAATCTGCTTTTCTGAATATCCTAGTGCAGATAGTGCTAACAAGGCGTCTCTCAGTTCTGGACTATCATCAGATAGGTTCGGTTCAGGCTTAACTGGTGAATCCAATAAGTCGCCATCAATATCACCAAGTTTACCTTGCAAGTCCAAAATAATTTGTTGAGCAGTCTTTTTGCCTACACCAGGAAACTTTGTCAAGAACTTCACATTACCTTCATTTACAGCGGCAATTAAACCTGAGCGATCATTACCTGCGAGAATCGCCAGGGCACTCTTAGGGCCAATTCCAGACACTGCAATTAGTTTTAGAAATAGTTGCTTATCCTTGGCATCAAAAAAGCCAAATAACAGCAATGCATTTTCGCTAACTGATTGGTAAACATAAACCCTAACGTGCTCATCACCAACTTTAAACCTGTATGGATCAGCAGTATAGATAAAATAGCCGACCCCACCAGTTTGGACAACGATATGATCTGGTGCAACATCAACGATTGTCCCTTGGATAAATTCAAACATGACATTCCCCTATTTCCAATAAATTAATCAACTAATTGTATCATATTGAAATCGCTAGATAAGCTCTTCTTCAGTGTGATGTGGGTCTTGGATTCGCTTAAACATTTTTTCAATATCTTCATTTGTAAATTTTACTAGGACCGGGCGTCCATGTGGGCAGTTATATGGATTTTCACATTGAGGTAACCGCTCCAGTAATGCTTTAGCTTGCCGTTCATCAAGGTGGTGGTTTGCTTTAATGGCCCGTTTGCAACTCATCATAATGGCTGCCTTTTCCCTAAATGCTGCCACAGAAATTTTATGGTTGGTCAATATCCAATCAATCATTTCTTTAATTGTAGACTCTTCCTGACCGGCCTTAAACCACATTGGGTGCTGGTGAACGATAAAACTATTCTGACCAAAGTCTTCCAGAAATAATCCAAGTTCCCTTAAAACTGGTAATTTATCCATAATTAACAGGTAGTCACTAGTTGAATAATCAAGGATGATTGGTACCAATAGCTTTTGTTGGTCAGGACTGACTTCCCCAATTTTTTGGCGATAATACTCGTAATTAACCCGTTCTTGAGCAGCATGTTGATCAACTAAATACATACCTTCCTCAGTTTCTGCAATTAAATACGTACCATGAATTTGTCCAATGTAGTGAAGGTCAGGAAATCCAGAATCAAACTTAAATTCTTCAACATCAGCTAATTCAGCAACTTCACTAGCTTTCTGTTCTGCCGGAGATTGTGGCCCTGAGATATCTTGAAACGCTGGTAACGATTCCGGTTCGGTTGCTACACGGTTTTCAAACCGACTAACTTCTGGAAGACTCAACTCTCGCTTATTATTAATTACGATTGGTTGATTCAATTCGGGAGCGTCATGAAATTCAGATTTAGGTTCAGTTAACGCTGGTTGAGGAGTTGGTGCTGGTCTAACTGGAGCGGGAGTTGAATCAAAAATATCAACCATTTTTGATTGTTGTTTGAATGGCTCAGACGCATCGGGGATCAACTGCTTATCAGCTAACGCACTTGAAATTGCTTCATAAATTAGCTTTGAGATTTGCCCTTCATCGCTGATCCTAACTTCCTGCTTGGTTGGGTGAACGTTAACGTCAATCAATGCAGGATCGGCCTTAATTTCAATTACTGAGATTGGAAAGCGACCAATCATCAACTTGGATCCATAACCAGAAATTACTGCCTTAGTTAGCCCAAAATTCTTAATGTAACGGCCATTCAAAATAATGGAGATATAGTTCCTTGACGCCCTAGTAAGTTCCGGCAAACTAACATAGCCGTTGACCTCTAAATCTAAATTATCAGCATGAATTTTGACCATCTTGCTAACAGTCTTCATCCCATAAATTGCCCCTAAAACTTGAAGTAAGTTACCCCGACCTGAAGTCCGCAATAGCTCTCTGCCATTACTTGTAAAAGAAAAAGCAACTTCAGGATGACTAACAGCAAGCCGGTTGACCATATCAGAAATCCGTGATAATTCAGTGTTTGGCGAACTCATGTATTTTAGCCTAGCTGGGGTGTTATAAAACAATGAAGAAACCTCAATAGTAGTTCCTTTCCGAGCTGGGGCGGGCTTTTCATTAACTAATTTTCCACCTGCGTAATTAACTTCAATTCCTTGGCCGCCCTCTGAGGTTTGCATTCTGACCTTCGCAACTGAGGCAATTGAAGGTAAAGCCTCACCACGGAATCCCAAACTACGGACCCGAAATAAGTCTCGCTGTTCAGCAATCTTACTCGTCGCATGGCGTAAAAAGGCAGTCTTAACTTCCTGAGGATCAATTCCATTACCATCGTCGACGATTTTGATGAACTTTAACCCTGCATCCTCGACAGTAATGTTGATTTCTGTACTTTTGGCGTCAATCGCATTCTCAACTAATTCCTTAACCACAGAGGCTGGTCGCTCGACAACTTCTCCCGCAGCAATCTGGTTAGCTAATACTGTTGGTAATTCATGGATTTTTGCCATTTTAAATCACCTAATCCTTTTTAATCTTCTGTTGCCATTTATAAACTTGATTCATAATTTCCATTGGTGTTCTTGACATTAAATCAAGTTTTTTCAGTTGTGAAATTACATCAGCTTGTTTTTCGTCAATCTGATCCAGTGGGAACAAGGAAATCTGCTCCTCACTCTGAGGTTCTCGCTCAATATTTTCAACCATGGCGTTTGCTGAGCCATGAACTTCATTTTCGTTATCTTCTTGGAGATTGTCCAAAATCGTGCTAGCTCTTCCAAGCAATGACTTCGGTAGGCCCGCCAATTTAGCAACGTGAATCCCGTATGATTTATCTGCTGGGCCCATCTGAATCTTATGAAGAAACACTAATTCACCATTTGATTCAGTTGCTCCCACGTGAACGTTCTTTAACTGTTTTAAAGACTGATCTAAGGCAGTTAGCTCATGATAATGGGTTGAAAATAGGGTTTTCGCCCCAATATTGTTATGCACATATTCAATGATTGCCTGAGCTAGTGCCATTCCATCATAAGTCGCAGTTCCCCGACCAATTTCATCAAATAGGATCAAACTATTAGGCGTTGCGTTTTCAATGGCATCATCAGCTTCCTTCATTTCAACCATGAAGGTACTCTGCCCCGATATTAAGTCATCTGCGGCACCAATTCTGGTAAAGATCTTATCAAAAATTGGCATCTCAGCGCTTTTCGCTGGGACAAAACAGCCTACCTGGTTCATTATGACTGCCAATGCGAGTTGCCGCATGTAAGTACTCTTACCAGACATATTGGGCCCAGTAATAAGTAACACGTTAGTATCCTCATTCAGGTCAACATCATTAGGAACATACTGTTGATGGCCTAAAACCTTCTCAACCACAGGATGACGACCATCAACAATTTTAACTTCATGACCATCAATTAATTGAGGCTTAATAAACCGGTATTCTTCAGACACAGCAGCAAAGCTTTGAAGGACATCAGTCGTCGCAATTGCATCTGCCAAACGTTGAATATCCTTTATCGCTGCTTTTATTTGATCACGAACCTCGACGAATAATTTGTACTCAAGATTTTTGCTTTGTTCTTGAGCTTCTAAAATCATGGCTTCTTTTTCTTTTAACTCTGGGGTCGAGAATCTCTCCGAGTTTGCTAACGTTTGTTTTCTTTGGTAACGATTCTCTGGAATTTTGGCTAAGTTGGTCTTGGTAACCTCGATGTAGTAACCAAAAACGTGATTAAACCCAACTTTTAGATTATTAATGCCAGTAACTTCACGTTCTTTAGCCTCTAACTCAGCCAGCCAGCGTTGAGCATTATTAGTCGCATCACGGTATTTATCGAGCTGCTCATCATAACCGTCCTTAATGACACCTCCGTCTGTAACAGAAATCGGTGGTTCATCGGCAATTGCCCGGTCAATCAAATCGACGATGTTATCTAAGGGAACTAGCTCCCTTAATAAATCATCAAAATTTTTATCCGCAATCTGCTCAAGAATGTAACGTACCTTAGGCACTTGCATCAGTGACGTTTTTAGTTGGATCATGTCTCGACCATTAACGCTTCCAAATGCAACTCGGCCTGATAGTCGTTCC
Source organism: Lentilactobacillus curieae (assembly GCF_000785105.2). Classification (NCBI taxonomy): domain Bacteria; kingdom Bacillati; phylum Bacillota; class Bacilli; order Lactobacillales; family Lactobacillaceae; genus Lentilactobacillus; species Lentilactobacillus curieae. The sequence continues at coordinate 2,033,486 of NZ_CP018906.1, forward strand.
AAATCATAAACTTTGATTAGTTCATCTTGAAGTTGATTGCGTTCAAAGAAATGTTCCACCAAAACACCGACAATGTTTTGTCTTTGTTCAATTTTTCCTCGATTTACTAACGGCCGTTCAAGCCACTGCTTTAAAGTTCTACCACCCATTGCAGTCTTAGTTTGATCCAACAACCACAGTAAAGTCCCTTGCTTCTTTCCAGTTCGAATATTCCGGACTAATTCTAGATTGTATTGAGAATTATGATCCATCTCCAAGAAATCGGAAGGTTCATACATAACTGCCCGCTTTAAGTGATCTAAACTCCGCTTTTGGGTAGTTTCGATGTATGAAATTAAGAGTGACAGTACTTGTCTTGCAGAATCGCCTTCTGCGTCTTGGCTTAAATAACTAGTTGAAGAGTTGGCTGGCAACAATTCCTGTTTAGAAATCAGAATTCCTAATTTAGTCAAAGTTTCGGTAGCTTTTACAGGCAAATTATCGCCCAGAACGACAGTTTCTTTGCTTGATAGTGAAACTACCTCGTTAATGATTTCATCGATAGAAGTAAGATTAGCAACCTTAAGCTCTCCAGTTGAAAGGTCAGCATAAGCGAATCCATAAGTACCTTCATCGGAATTATAGTAAAGGGCAGTCAAATAATTGTTTTCTTTAGCGTTTTCACTACCAGTTTGGAACTGAGTCCCTGGAGTTACCAATTGAATAACTTCTCGCTTAACCATTCCCTTAGCAAGCTTAGGATCTTCCATTTGCTCACAGATTGCGACTTTATATCCTTGGTCTACCAAGATATCAATGTAGTTCTGCACCGACTTATGGGGCACACCACACATTGGCACTGGGTTCTTTGAGCTTTTATTGCGGTTGGTTAACGTAAGCTCAAGAATTTGTGACCCTTTTATGGCGTCATCGTTGAACATTTCATAAAAATCACCCAGACGGTAGAACAAGAATGCGTCAGGATACTGATCCTTGATTTTTTGATACTGCTCCATCATTGGAGTTACTTCACTTTTTGCCAATCTAAAGTCTCCTTAAAAAAGTCCGTTCTCCATTTGCTTAACGGGTTCAATTTTAGTTGCGTTTCCAGTCTTTTCATCAATGTCTATGATACATCCACAAATGATTCCTCGACTATCTTCATCCACTTTATATCTTGCTGGACGCTGATTTAAAAATCTCTCAATGACACTTTTTTCTTGCATTCCAAGCATTCCATCAGCCGGCCCAGTCATCCCTGCGTCCGTAAGAAAAGCAGTTTTTCCATTGATAATTCTAGCGTCATTGGTTTGAACGTGAGTGTGAGTGCCAACAACTGCAGAAACTTCGCCACTCATATACTTAGCGAATGCTAACTTTTCGCTAGTGGCTTCAGCATGAAAGTCAACAAAGAATGCATCAGCTTCGGATTGTAAAGATTTTACCAGCTCAGTTGCTTCCCTAAAAGGATCATCTAAATTATCTAAAAATACTCTACCTTGAAAATTTAACACAGCAAGCCTGAAACCATTGACATTCATAATGGTATATCCTGTTCCAGGGACGTTTTCTCCCGGAAAATTGTACGGTCTGATCAACCGCTTCGAGTCATCAATAAAATCATTGATTTCGGGGTTGCTCCAAGCGTGGTTACCCAGAGTAACAACATCAACTCCAGATGACATCATTTCTTTGTAACCCGAAAGATTGATGCCCCTTCCCATTGGTGTTGAGTTTTCTCCATTAGCAATCGTGACTTGAGGCCGGTATTCCTGCTTTAATGCTGGAACATAATCCCTAATCATTTTCATTCCCTTATTTCCAACAACATCACCGATGAAAAGAATCCGCATTCTGTATTTCCTCATTACTTTCTATTATGTAATTTAAGTTTGATTATCAATAAGATTTTACAATTATAAAAGAAAAAAGACCAGCTTACCTGATCTTTTACTTTGCATATTCAACCGATCTGACTTCACGAATAACCGTGACCTTGATGTGGCCGGGATACTTCATTTCAGATTCAATTTTTTGTTTAATGTTTCTAGAAAGGACAATCGCCTGGGTGTCAGAGACATCGTTTGGCTTTGCAATTACCCTAATTTCTCTACCAGCTTGAATTGCATAACTCTTCTCAACTTCATCGAAACTATCGGTGATCTTTTCGAGGCTATCCAATCTGTGTACAAAGCTTTCCAAAGACTCACTGTGTGCACCTGGTCTAGAAATGGCAATCTTTTCAGCAACTGCAACTAACTCAGAAATAATAAATTCTGGTTGATTTCCTTCGTGATAAGCAGCAATGGAGTCGATAACTACGGGACTCTCATGATACTTCTTTGCTAAATCAACACCAACATCAACGTGAGATCCCTCAACACCGCTGTTGGCGGCCTTTCCTATATCGTGTAATAATCCTGCGCGCTTAGCTAAAGTAACATCCTCACCTAATTCAGACGCCAATGCGCCTGCTAACTTAGCAACCTCAATTGAATGACTTAACAGATTTTGACCATTAACAATCTTAAAGTTTAATTGACCAACCAGCTTGATCATATCAGGACCCATTGAGTGGATTCCGAGTTCAAACAACGTTTCTTCTCCAATTTCTTGGATACGTTGCTCAAGTTCTTTACGACTCTTATCAACCATCTCTTCAATGCGAGCTGGATGAATTCGGCCATCCTTTATCAATTTTTCAAGGGTCATCTTAGCGACTTCTCTTCTAATTGGATCAAATCCGCTTAACACAACCGCCTCGGGAGTATCATCGATAATTAAATCAACTCCAGTAAGGGTCTCAAAAGTACGAATGTTTCGGCCTTCACGACCAATGATTCGTCCCTTCATATCCTCATTAGGCAAATTAACAACTGTAACTGTCGTTTCAGACACAACGTCTGCTGAACTCTGTTGAATAGCTTCGATAATTAACTTCTTGGCATTCTCATCAGCTTCAGCAGCTGCCTGATCATAGCTCTCCTTAACCATTCGAGCCTTTTCATCAGTTAGCTTTGCATCTGTTTCCTTTAAAATCATTTCGCGCGCTTCGTCGTTTGACAACCCAGCAACACGTTCAATTTCTGATTGGCGTTTTTCAATAAGTGAGTTTGCTTCTTTTTGTTGTGATACTAAACTTTGTTGTTCCTTATTAATTCTTTGTTCTTTACGGTTAAGACTGTTTTCCCGCTTTTCGAAGGAAGAATCTTTCCGGTCTAGAGCCTCTTCACGCTGCAAAAGTCTATCTTCCTGTTTTTGAATTTCAGAGCGACGTTTTTTGAGCTCATTCTCAACAGTACTACGATAGCGATGATTATCTTCTTGAGCAGTTAACTTAGATTCCTTAATTAATGTGTCCGCCTTTTTCTTGGCATCTGCAATAATTTCACTAGCACTGCTTTTCGTAGATTGTTCTTCACGCAACTGAATTTTTTTCTGGGTAGTTTTCCCAAATATAAAACTAATAATTCCAACTATACCAGCAACAAGGATAGCGATGATTGCGAGGATTATTCCAGTCATATTCATGACTTCACCTCCAAATCATCATAAAATGATTATAGTTTAAACCAATAATAAGATGTTATTTGATTATTGACACAACTATTATTCTAATGTGTTGGCCTGACAGTGTCAATCATCTTCATCGTAATATCAATGTTTTCATGCAATTTTTCATTTATAGCAAAAAAGCAGTGGCAATTTAGCCACTACTTTTTGCTATAAATCAATTTTATTTGTCGATATTTAAATCTAAGCTTTCTGCTTCAGGTTTAGTTTCTTTGTCGTCCGCCTTGTTATCTTTGCCTTTTGGCTTGTCATCAGTCTTTTTACTATCTGATTGATCATCAGGAATCCCATAGGCTTCTCGAACTTTAGTTTCAACCTCGGCGTAAATATCTGGATGGTCAACAAGGTATTGCTTAGCGTTCTCTCTACCTTGGCCAATCCGATCCTCACCATATGAATACCAAGATCCAGATTTATTAACGATGTCCTTCTCAACGGCCATATCGATAAGTTCACCAGATTGAGAGATTCCTTGGCCATACATGATATCAACTTCGGCTCTTCTAAATGGAGGAGCTACCTTATTCTTAACCACTTTGATTCGGGTCCGGTTACCAATAATGTCAGTTCCATCTTTAATCTGTTCAGCTCTTCTAACTTCAAGTCTGATTGTTGAATAGAACTTCAATGCCCGGCCACCAGGAGTGGTTTCAGGATTACCAAACATAACCCCAACCTTTTCACGAATCTGGTTAATGAACAATGCAATTGTTTTAGTTTTGTTAATTGTTCCGGATAACTTACGAAGCGCTTGTGACATTAAACGAGCTTGTAACCCAACATGTTGGTCTCCCATTTCACCGTCAATTTCTGCTCGTGGAACCAATGCAGCAACTGAATCGACAACTACAATATCGATTGCACCACTGGTAACCAAGGCATCGGCAATCTGAAGCCCTTGTTCACCAGTATCTGGTTGTGAAAGCAACAAATCGTCAATGTTTACACCTAAATGAGTTGCATATACAGGATCCAACGCATTTTCGGCATCGATGTATGCTGCAGTTCCCCCACGTTTTTGAACTTCAGCAACGGCATGTAACGCAACCGTTGTTTTACCAGAACTTTCAGGACCGTAGATTTCAACGATTCTTCCTCGTGGATAGCCACCCACCCCAAGTGCTTCATCGAGGGCTAGTGAGCCAGTTGGAATTGTTGAAATTTGGGTATCGGCTTTGTCTCCCATTCGCATGATGGAGCCTTTTCCGAACTCTTTTTCAATACTCTTTAGCGCCTTATCTAAGGCAGCTTTTCTTTGGTCAGCCATTCGTTACCTCCCACTTTCCGTTAGGAAATGTTTACTAGTCAACTATACTAATGATTTTTAAAAAAATCAACAAAAATGCGAACAAAAGTTCGTTTATTTTTCAATTTCCGCCAAAACTAATTTTAGCCCTTGCTCAACACAATGTGTTCTAATTTCATTTCGACTACCATCGAAGTGATACTCCCTTGAATAAGTTTTATCACCCGGAAGCGCAATCCCGATAAAAACTGTTCCTGCTGGTTTACCTTCTAGTGAATCAGGACCAGCAGCTCCAGTAAATGAGATCCCGATATCTTTTCTTAGGATTGATCGTGCTTGATTTGCCATCCAAACAACAGTCTCACCACTTACTACCCCAAAAGTATCAATTACATCTTTTGGAATTCCCAGCAGTTGTTCCTTAACTTCATTCGAGTAGGTCACAAAACCACCCTCAAAGGCGCTTGAGACTCCAGGCACTTGGCCAATTGTACTTTGAAATTCACCTGCAGTTAAGCTTTCAGCAGCGGTAATTGAAATGTCTTTCTCAATCAGAAGATTTACCACGCGCTCTTGAATTGTCATTACCATTCCTCCCAAAGATATAGATACGAAAAAAGAAGATAAAAAATTATCTTCTTTTGAAAATTATTTAAAAAGAATCAGAGAAAATTGACCGATTTTTAACAAAATAATCAATCCCAGAATAAACTGTAAAGAACAAGCAAATGTATAACATAATTTCTCCAAGTGGTAAGTTAATTGCCGCAAAGAAGACGTTATTAAGTAGCAAGAAAATAATTGCCAACATCTGCGTTGTAGTTTTAATTTTCCCTGGCCAAGCGGCTGCCAATACCTGGCCATCATTTTCAACGATGATTAATCTTAGACCAGTAACTGCTAATTCCCGGCAAACGATTATGGCAACTACCCATGCAGGTGCCATATTTAACTCCACCAAAAAGATAAATGCTGTCATAACCAACATTTTGTCGGCTAATGGGTCAGCAAACTTGCCAAAGTTAGTGACCAAATGGTTTCTTCTAGCAATTTGACCATCCAAAAAATCAGTTAGCGAGGCAACGATGAAAACCAAAGCAGCAAGAAGTCGGCTTCCTGTTAAGACTGTTCCGCCAACCTGCATAACCCCCATTGTTGTAGGAATCGCTAAAATCAAAATGAAAAATGGTATCAAAATGATTCTAAAAATTGTTAATTTATTTGGTAAATTCATCTTAAGCCCTCAACATTCTTATTAATATCCTGTGGTACCTGTATCTGTACCTGTTTGGGTACCCGTAGTATCCGTTGTTGTATCAGTTGTTGATGAAGAAGTTTCAGTGCTTGATGAATCTGCTGAACCGTTAAGTTGGAGAATAACGTTTCTAACCTGACTTGATGCTGTTGGCAACTTCATTTGCTTACCATCAACAGAAATCTTGGTTACGGGTGCATTACCAGAATTAATTGTTACTGATGATGTATTCGCAGGAAGCGAAACGGTGTGTGATTTACCAGCAGTTAAAGCAGCTTGCCACAATGAACTACCGTCCGCAGTTACTGACATCCAAGCACTAGTTGCAGACGAGTCAGAAGTAGCTGAATCTGATCCTGATGCTTCTGTAACGCTTAGCTTAATTTTAGGCGTCTTGGAAGCACCTTTAACCCGATAAGTTAAATCAGAATCAGTTGCTGACAGTTGACTGAAACTAACTTTCGTATTTGAAGTTGAGGCCTTTTTCTTGGCTTTCTTGGCACTGGATGACTTACTGCTTGAGCTTGATCCAGAAACAGAAACTTTGCTAGTCTCAATTTCAGTCTTTGCAGTATTCCTAGTGCTTTTAGCTGCAGCAACCCAAATGGCAATCAAGATGATCAATACAACCACAGAAACGGCTGCAATCGGAATATAACGGCGAATTTTCTCAGTTCGCTCATCAGCTTTACGTTGAACTGAACGAGTTTGAGGATTGTCATCGTTTACTCGATCAACATATTCAGGATCTTCAGTATCCGGAAGCTTGTGGTTAAAGTCGTTTAACAATTCCTGACCGTTTAGTCCCACAGAGTCAGCGTATTGTTTAACGAAGGCTCTCACGTAGAACTCACCTGGTAAAGCATCGAAATTGTTATCTTCAATCGCCATTAAATAACGCTTTTGAATTTTGGTATTTTTTTGTAAATCATCAAGGGTATAACCTTTGGCCACCCTTGCATCGTGTAATTTTTGTCCAATTGTTACGGATTGGTTTTCGTTATCCATACTGATTCTCCATTACTTTTTTTATCATTAAGTCAAGTATAGCATATGATTTTCATCAGATTTACACCTTAAAAAATAATTTAAACTTTCTTTTGAACCGTTACACACCCTGGAGTGTAGTTTGCGAGAAAATTATTACTAATTATTTTAATGTCATCCAATGTCAATTTGCTGATAATCTCAATTTCATCGTAAATGGTTTGTGGTTTGTCGTCAAACCCATAAAATTGATTGGAGACTGCCTCTGGGGAATCCATCATAGCAACATAGTTACCTAACAGTTCCCTCTTTTGCAGTTCAAATTCTTCTGCCTTTGCATCCAGTAATTCAGGAATTGAATCAGCAATTCCCTTTAAGCTTGATACAAATTGGGCAGGATCATCTGTATCTCCAGCCAACATGGCAAATTGAAAGCCTCGTTCAACTTCAATTTCAAATGAAAATGAATCATCAATTATCCCTTGATGGTAAAGCTCATCATACTGGGAAGAGTTTTCTGAGAAAAACAGGTTCATCAATAAATTTAGTCCTAATTCGTGCCGTAATCCTTCATCCCCACTCAACTGCTTATCCAAATTACTTCTTAGAGTAAATGCAGCCTTAGGTCTTGATACGTCCATAGTAATGATTTCTGTGCGCCCCTCAACATCCTCGGGCTTAGGAGCAACAAATTTAACATTCCTATTGCGCTTTGGATACTGCGTTTGGTTTTCACGAATAACTGTCATCAACTTCTCTGGGTCTAAGTTACCACTAACAATTAACGTCATATTATCAGGACGGTAAAATGTATCGTAAGCCAAATTCAGATCTTCCACCGTAATTTTTGCCAATGATTCATCAGTTCCAGCTATGTCATCTGCTAATGATGTCCCTTTATACATAGATTGAACACTCGACGTAAATAACTGATTATCGGGATCATTTTTGTACATATTTATTTCTTGAGAAATGATTCCCTTTTCGCGTTCGACCTTTTGCTTGTCAAAGTATGGTTGCATCACAAAATTAAGGAGCAACTCTAGGTTTTCCTTTGCATTATCCGTTGATGAAAATACGTAGTTGGTTTTAGTGAATGAGGTGTACGCATTTGACCTACCACCATTTTTATTAAACAACTCAAAAACATCATAATCTTTTTTATCAAACATCTTATGCTCTAAGAAATGCGCAATTCCTGCTGGCTGAGTGATCAACTTACCATCACGAACAAACTTCGAGTCCGCTGAACCGTAGTTAACACTAAGTACGGCAGAGGTCCGATTAAACCCTGCCATGGGGTGTAAAAATACTCTCAATCCGTTAGGGAGAGTCTCTTGAAATAACTGTTCACTGAACTCAGGATAATTAATTATTTTCATCCGAACCTCCATTACCCTTTAAGGCAAAAACTGCTCGCAATTTTATTTGCTTGGCTAAGTCAACCACGTCAGACTTTTTAACTGACTTAACGCCGGCTATAAAGTCGTCGTCATCAACACTAGCGTTAGTAATCTCTTTGACAAAAAGCTTTTCGATTTGTGCCCCAAGTGAGTCCGCACTAGATTTTCGCTGGTCAATTAGTGATTGTTTGATTCCCGAAATTACTGTATCGTCAATATTTCCATTCATAATTTTTTCAATGGATTTAGCAACTAAATCTTCAACTAACGGTTGATTTTGAGGTAAGATTCCTGCTGATACCGACAAAGTTCCGTTCAAAGAATTATATGATGAAGAAATATCATAGGCTAGGCTCTGATCCTCACGCACATCATTAAACAGGACTGACTGAGGTGAGCCACCCAGTACCTGGTTCAAAACAATTGCATTATAATAATCAGGATCATTTGAAAGAATTGGTAACTCGTAACCCATGGTTAACACAGTTTGATCAATTTCTAATTTTTGTTCTTTTCGAGCTACCTTATCAATTTGCGGTAATTTAACAAACGGATCTAGTTTGACAAATTGATGATCCGTATTGGGAATGATTTCATCTAATTGATTAACAAACTCGTCATCGATATGACCACCGATAAATCCCATAATGTTGGCATTTTTTAATAACCACTGATAGAAATCAAATAAATCAGCTGCCGTGGTTTTTTGAAGCTGATCAATTGTTCCGTATAAAAAGCTTCCGTGGTTAATGTCGTTTGGAAACATTAATTTTTGCAACTGGATAGTTGCATAGTATTCGCGGTTTTCAATAATTGAGTTGAAGTAATTGAGTAGATTGGCTTTATGTAAATTAAAAAAGCTCTCCTCAAACTGATTACCACCTATTAGTGGATGATTAATAACCTCATCGAGGAATCCCATTATTTCTGAAACAACGTGATGATTATCTGGAAGGTATTTATCATTTGGAAAACTAATATTGATTCGAAGTGTGTGAACATCTCCGTATCTTAAAACTGTAACTCCGAAACTGGCACCATACATTCTCGAAAGCTGTCTAGAAACCTCCGTCTCACTGGAATATTTACTTGTGGCATTTCCGAGTAATTCACTCAATAGCGCCATTTTCGCAAAGTTCTTCTCATCTGACTTAAGCGTAAAGTAAATAGTAATTTTGGTAGTTTTAAATTTATCGGTATTATGAGTAAAAATTCGATAATTTTTTGATTTAATTTCGTTCACAAGCATCCTCCTTGGATGAATCACAAATTTCATGGTAAATGAACCAGGCCAAAATCTCAATAGCGAATGTTTCAAATTAATAAAAAAACTGAATTTTAACCAAATAAATGAGCGCTACAGAACTTTTAATCGTCCGTAACGCTCGCTATACTCAATAATCTACGATAATCACTTATTATTTAAAAGAGGTGAAGATACTTTACTTCCAAACCACTTCTGGTCAATTTGTTTTAACTTACCATTCTTAGCTAATTCCTTTAGGCCTTGGTCAATTTTTTGCTTGAGCATTGTATCACCTTTTCGCATTCCAACGCCATAGTATTCCTTTGGAAAATTGCTTTTAATAACTTTGAATGATTTTCGGTCAGACTGGTGAGCAATGTAATAGTCAGCATAAATGCTATCTATCAATAACCCTTGAATTCTGTTTGAATTCAAATCAATGAACGCATCTGTGAAGGAATCATACAATACGGGACTGTGACCCTTGATCCGATCTTTCAGCAACTTAGGCTGGTTATCAATATCCATTGCCCCAGCGGATCCATTTTGGACCCCGGCAACTTTACCCTGCATGTCCGCAAAACTATTGATGTTATTTTTCTTCTTAGTAACTAAAATTTGGTCGTTCACTAAGTATGGAGTACTAAACGAAACCGCCTTAGATCTTTGCGGCGTAATTGAAAAACCATTCCAAATTAAATCAATCGTCCCATTGCGCAACTCAGTAACGTTCATTGACCAATCAATTGGCTGAAAATCAACCTTAATTCCATACTGTTTGAAAACAGCTTTGGCAAGGTCAACATCGTAACCAACAATTTTGCCACTCTTAGTCTGAAATCCCATTGGAACAAAACTATCATCAAGACCAATAACAATCTTCTTTTGCTTCTGAACGGTCTCCCAGGTGTCAGGCTTACTCTCTAATTTTTGTCGTGATTCAATTCGGCAACCTGATAAAAGTAGCGGAATCATTATCAATGTCACTGCGAACAAACTGCGAATCAATCTCTTCTTCATCCAACCACCCCTTACTTCAGTTGCTCAACCCGTAAAATATTATCAGCAATTTTTTCTGCAAAATCCATATCATGGGTAACAACTAACTGAGTCATTCCTTGTTGCTTCAAATCGATAATAATTTTGGCAACTTCATCTCTCAGCTCGGGATCAAGTGCAGATGTTGGCTCATCATAGCAAAGAACCTTAGGATTCATTGCCAAAGCCCGAACAATAGCGACCCGCTGTTTTTGGCCACCTGACAGCTGATATGGGTATAAATCTTCTTTTCCTTCGAGGCCCAACCGTGCTAAAAGTTCGCTAGCTGACTTTTCTAATTCATCTAGGCTTTCTTTCTTAACCAATCTGGGTGCCAGAGTAATATTGTCCAATACCGTTAAATTTGGAAATAATTGATAGTCCTGAAAAACCACCCCAATAATCATGTTTTTGGGATTAGAATCAGTTGGATCAAACTTTTGGTTATCCCAGTAAAATTCACCAGAGTCAACCTTCTCTAATCCAGTAATACACCTGAGAAGAGTTGTTTTTCCAGCTCCGGATGGTCCAACCACTGATAATATTTCTTGATCTTTAACCTGTACAGACAGGTCATCAATAATCGTTCTGTTTCCAAATCGTTTAACTAAATTTTTTACTTCTAACATTGATGACACTCCTATCTCCAAACACTGGATTTCTTTTCAATTAATCTTAGGATCACTGTGCATACAGCCGTCAATAACAGGTAAATTACCCCTGCAAAAATCAGCGGTAATAATGTGACATCCCTTGCACTAGCAACGTTTCCAGCGCGTAGTAGGTCTCCTAAACCAATTACGTAGACCAATGATGAATCCTTGATCAAATTGATAACTTCGTTTCCAATGGATGGCAACACAATTTTAAACACTTGTGGGATTACGATGTAGCGGATTGTTTGCCAATACGTAAGTCTAAGTACCCGAGCACTCTCAAGTTGACCCTTGGGAACTGCTTGAAAACCGCCCCGAAAGATTTCTGCAAAGTATGCGGTGTAGTTTAATATAAATGCAAATAAAGCCGCTTCGTACCGAGGAAAAACAATTGCAAAAGGATGCATCAAAGGTAGCCCATAAAAGACAATTATTAATTGCAGCAACAATGGCGTTCCTCTCATCAACCAAACATAGAAGTTAATTAGCCAAACTAAGGGCTTAAACTTGCTTAACATGCCCAAACCCACAATTGCTCCTAGTGGAATTGAGGCAATTAATGTCCAAAAAAATACTGATAATGTCATTTTTGTTCCAGATAATAATGCTGGTAAAATTTGTCCTAAATAATCTAACATAATAATTCCTCCATAAAAAAAGTCCCCTTGATAATTTACCAAGAGGGCGATGGTTTTCGCGGTTCCACCTCAATTCGTAGTGGACTCGCGCCCACTACCTCAAGAAGTTTAATTACTACTTTGAAAAACAAAAAATCCTCTTAGGCAAAAGCCTAAGAGGACGATTGTTAAATCGTGGTGCCACCTCATGTTCGTCTACAGCGTAGACCTCAAGAGTTTAGTAACTAAACTTCAGCAATAACGTGCTCACCGTTTTTCCCTACTAAAGCTTTCAGGAAAATGACTCCCAGATGTGAACTAAGCATCGCCAACATCATCATTCCACCAAATTGATGATTCTCTGTAGAAGTTGATAACCTAGATTTCTGATCATAGTCTTTATTAATGTAAAATGTTAGTTTAAATAATACTTAAAGATAAGCCATTCGTCAAGTTCAAATAGCTAATTCTTTTTAAACCAACCAGTAAACTTTTGCCAGAACGAAGCTTTTGACTCTTCCTTCATTTCCATCAAAGGAACAGATTCGCCAGTAATTCTACGCGCAATATCTCGATATCCTTGACCGGCAGGATTATCTGAATCTAATACGATTGGTTCACCATGATTAGAAGTTGAAATAACGGCGTCATCATCAAACACAATCCCTAATAATTCAACTCCCAAATGATGGGTGATTTCATCAACATCCATCACTGAACCATCTTTCATCATGTGCGTCCGAATACGGTTAATGATTAATAATGGTTCTTCCTTTAGTGGATGGGTTTCAAGCAATCCAACGACGCGATCAGCATCACGGACTGCCGAAATTTCAGGTGTAGTAACAATCAAAGCACCGTCTGCACCAGCAATTGCATTCATAAATCCTTGTTCAATTCCTGCAGGACAATCAATTAAGACATAATCGAAATCTGGTTTTAATTCTTCCACGATTTCAACAACTTCATCCTCTGTTAATGCAGTCTTATCAGTATTTTGTGCGGCTGGTAATAGATAAAGGAGATCATCAAATCTCTTATCCTTTACCAGGGCATGTGCTAATTTAGCGCGACCTGCTGCCACATCGACAATATCGTACATGATACGGTTGTCTAACCCCAAAACAACATCAAGGTTTCTCAAACCAATATCAAGGTCAAGCAATACCACCTTTTTGCCCATCATTGCTAATGCGGTACCGATGTTGGCAGAAGAAGTTGTCTTACCAACACCACCTTTACCTGAAGTGATAACTAACGCTTTACCCATTATTGACTCCTCCAATCTGGTTAAAGAACTTTGGGTTAATCTCGTTTAAATCCTCAACTTCGCCGTAATCAAGCAAATGAAGATCGTTAACATATGAAACTGTGGATTCGTTAATCTTGTCACTCTTGGGAGAGTCATCTAGGATTTCGAATTGCTCACCAATTCTAACTTGCTGAGCATTATGTACGTCCCCAATAATCAGCTTATCTTCCATATTGGGGTACCCTGCTTGAATAATACCATCAACTTGTCCCAAAACGAATAAATTACCGCTGACGAATAACTTACCCCCTTCATGGACATTCCCAAGAAATAATACGTCTCCTGTTACTGTTTCTACCTGACCATTTCGAATTGTCTTATCAAGAATATGAACGGTCTGTTGTTCAATAATTCTCTTTGACTCTTCTTTAGTAACAACATCTGAATTGATACGATGAATTGAAAAGTCAGGATAGTTTGCAAATACTTTCTCAATTTCGGAACGTTCGTCTGAATTAAACAAACGGCTTCCCGTTGTAATTTCAAACGCAATTTTTTGCGGTTTTGTTGAAGCCGTCTGCGTTTTTAAGTTGTCCAGTAGCTTAACCAATGATTTAAAGATATCATCGTACGCAGCCCGATCACTCAAGATTATTTCGTAACCATCATTACTGCCTTTCAAAACAGCTGCCTCTGCCATCAATACCTACCCCCTAAGATTTCCAAATTAACGTCTATGTCTAGCATACAACGATTCAATTGGAAAATAACATATTGCAAAGAAAAATAAATTCAATGCCAAAGTTGGGGCCAAAGCATTTACCAGAAAAATAGATGCTGACGGCTCAACCTGGCCAACAAAGATGTTTGCTAGCCAATTTAGACTAATAGCAAAAGTAACATCAATGAAGAAAACCAAAAAACCACTCAGAAAATTTTTAGGTAACGATTCATAAATCGCCTGGCCTATATAAACGACAAGTGGAAATATGAATACGTAAACCCCTAGCAAGCCTGTGTAGTACGAATCAAAGACAAAACCAATGATTGCTGCCCAGATACCCACGTGAAGACGTTTTATTCTAGTAGAGAAGAATGCCGTCATACATAGCCACATCAGGGTTAAATACGGAACCATTGAATTTGGTGCTGCATACAACACACTTGCAAACGCTTGACTTATCGAACCATCCAAGAAAAACGCCAATATTAGACCAACTATAAAAATAACCGAAACCGGAATTCTTCTTTTCAACTATACCAGCCCCCAATTACTCTTTAACCGCAACAGAGACGATTTCAATATCATGAAGATCCGCTGCAGGCTTAATGTATACCTTTTTAGCTAGTCCATAATCATCTTTACCAACTTTTGAAACAGTTCCAATGTAAATTCCCTTAGGAACAACACCGCCTAATCCAGAAGTAGCAACTTTATCGCCCTTAGAAATTTTTTCCTTCGACGTAATGTTACCCATAATCAGTTGACTCGTATCATCGTTATAATCAGTAATGATTCCGTTTAGCACTTTACCGCCATCTCCTGCAATTTGCACAGCAAATCTATTGGAATTCTCAGCAGTATTTGAAATCAAAACAACCTTACTATTCGTCTTGTTAACTTCTGAAACCGTTCCAATCAATCCTTGTCCAGCAATAACTGGCATGTTCTTTTTAATTCCCGAAGCTTGTCCTTTATTGATAATCAATTGACTTGCCCAAGATGATGGTGTTCTTGAAATAACCGCAGCGTTAATCTTGTCATAGCTAGTCATTGTTGAACCAACTTGTAGCTGTTGTTTCAACTGCTTGTTTTCCTTTTCCAGTGCCTGATCCTTAACCTGGGTCTGCACTAGTTGATCAACCTTTGATTTAAGTTGCTCGTTTTCCTGATAGGTATTGAGCAAATTCTTTAGAGATACAAAACCGTGCTGAATTCCATTCATTGGAGTTGCAACGAACCGGTCACCAAAACCAACAATATCATTACCAAATTGTTGAATTACAGGCGGTGTACTGCGTTTGTTTCTCACAGATACGGATAATGTCATTAAACCAAAACTGATGATCAAGCAGATAATTATAATTACCAACTTTCTGTTGGAAAAGAACTTTTGCATAATTGCCTCCATCAGTCAATCGTTCATAAAATAAGCCCTAAGAAATTCCTAAGGCTTAAAAAACGATACTATTGTTTTTTCTTAATCACGTTAATACTCTTCAATGACTCGCCAGTACCAATGGCAACACAGTCCAAAGGATCCGGAGCAATGGTTACAGGAACTTGAGTTTCTTCAGCAATAACTTCCGGAAGGTTCTTAAGTAGAGCACCACCACCAGTTAGCACAATACCATGATCAATAACATCAGCGGCAATTTCGGGAGAAGTCTCTTCCAAAGTTTCCTTAACTGTATCAATGATTTCAGCAACTGACTCTGCGATTGCAGCGTTAACATCAACACCACTAACTTCAACAGTAGTTGGAAGTCCAGTAACTAAGTCTCGACCACGAACTGGAACTGGTTCAATATCCTTGGCAGCCTTAGCTGACGCAGAACCAATGTCCCATTTAAGTTGTTCAGCAGTTCTTTCACCAATCAGTAAGTTGTACTTTTGGCGAACAAATCCAATAATTGAATCGTTTAGCTTATCTCCAGCCATTCTCACTGAACGACTTGAAACAATCCCACCAAGTGAAATCGTGGCAACATCAGTTGTACCACCACCAATATCAACAACCATTGAACCGGTCGGATCCATAACAGGAAGCCCTGCTCCAATAGCAGCTGCAAATGGTTCTTCAATTACGTAGGCATCCCTTGCACCTGCAACTCTCGTTGCATCGATAACCGCACGCTTTTCAACGGCGGTAATTCCAGTAGGAACACAAACCATAACATAAGGTTTCCCTGAAGAATGGCCAAGTGCTTTTTCAATAAAGTACTTCATCATGGCAACTGTGGTGTCGTAATCAGCAATAACACCATCTTTCATTGGTCTAACTGCTTGAATACTACCTGGAGTTCTACCAACCATTGCGCGGGCTTCTTCACCCACGGCAATTACTTCGCCGTCCTTTGTGCTTTTTGCTACAACTGATGGTTCTCGGAGGACGATTCCTTTCCCATCAACGTAAACGATCGTGTTTGCTGTACCAAGATCGATTCCGATATTTTTTTCTCCTAGTCCGAACACGGTATTCCATCCCTTCAATTCACTACAAAAGTTTTTATACGCTTTTTTCGCATTTTAATGTTTTAACGAAATAAGTATAGCATACCAGGTAAAAAAATAAATTATTTCCATGAAAACAGGTTACTATCTTAAAACAAACCTTAGAATTAATCCTAATATTCTAATAAAAATGCCCTTACATCTGAAATAAAGTAAAGTGAGCCAGTCAACAACAACAAATCATCGGCACCCATTTTGGCTTTAATATGATTGATTGCCTCTTTGTAGTCCGGTTCAAAATTGACTTTAACCCCGTTTTTGTTTTCTGCTTGTTCAACGGAAACTGCGTCGAATAGTTCCCGGTTCATCGGTGTATTAAACGTTGTCAACGTGATCTCTACGTTGTTGACCTTACTCATTTCATCCACAAATTCCTTTGCCTGCTTATCTGCGAGAATCGCAATTACAATATAAATTTTCCCAGAAAAATAGTTTGTATTAAGCAACTTCACGAGCTGTTGGGCAGCCGGAACGTTATGGGCACCGTCAATATAAATGAATGGTCGGGAACTCAGCCGTTCAAATCGACCAGCCCAGCTAGTTATTTTGATTGCGTCCTGAATGCTATATCCATTTGGCTGAATGTTATTTAACTTGCAATATACAAGATATGCTGAAACTGCGACAGAAGCGTTGTGTGCCTGAAACTCACCAAGTAATTTAGTTTTGAGATTTAGACTATAATTGAAACCGGAATATACGAATCTTTCCATCCAATCCTTAACTTCACTGTAGCTAGCATGAAAGTCCCTTCCAAGCTTATAAAGTGTGCTACCGTGTGAATTCGCTGTTTGTTGAATCACCTTCATCGGTCCAGCCGCCACATTTCCAACCACGACCGGAACGTTATCCTTGATAATCCCTGCTTTTTGAGCGGCAATTTTTTCCAATGTATCCCCAAGAATATTCATGTGATCATAACCTATCGTCGTTATTACTGAAACCTGTGGGGTAACCACATTTGTCGAATCAAATAGACCGCCAAGCCCCGTTTCAATCAAAACAACGTCTGCATGACCTTCAGCAAAGTAGCTAAACATCATGGCCGTTATAATTTCAAATTCTGTCGGACCGCCTTCAGGTAATTCATTATCCAGCTGGTCCACAATTGGCTTGACGTGGTTTGCCAATCTGAGAATTTCCGCGTCACTGATTGGTTCACCATTAACACTGATTCGTTCATTGAATTTAATCAAAAATGGAGAGGTGAAACTGCCAACTTGATAACCAGTCAACTGAAAGAGGTATCTCAAATACGCGAGTGTCGAACCTTTTCCATTGGTTCCCGCTATGTGAATTGCATTGACTTTTTTTTGAGGGTTACCCAGTAATTCCAAAAACTTGAACATCCTTTTCAAGGTCGGAATCTTTTTAAACTTTGTGCGTCCATGGATAAAATCAAGTGCTTCTTTATATGAATCCAACTGTCTATCTCCTTACATAATTATCATTAAACCCATAATAAACTAAAATGGAGGCCATTAATATCCCAAATTAGAATATTAACAGCCTCCACTCAAGAATCTTCAAATAAGCCAAAAATCATCATTAATTCAGGCAAATTTACTTAATATCATTAAAGTTGACTTGTGATTTGTGCTAAACGAGCTTTCGCCGCAGTTAACTTAGTTTCGTAGTCAGCTTGCTTTTCTCTTTCCTTTGCCACAACATCGTCAGGTGCATTGTCAACAAAGCGTGCGTTACCCAGTTTTTTCTTTGAGCGAGTAACTTCAGATTCAAATTTCTCAACTTCTTTAGCTACTCTGTCCTTCTCTTCATTCAAGTCAACTAGCTCAGCGAGTGGTACGTACACTGTTGCATCAGTAATAACTGCAGACATTGCTAAATCAGGTGCTTCAATATCAGTGGCAATTTGCAATTCCTTATCGTGTGTAAACCGATCAATGTAAATCTTATTTTCTTCAAAGATGGCCTTTAAATTAGCATTCTTAGTAGAAATCATAAGATCAATTGGTGATGATAAAGGTGCATTTGCCTCAGAGCGAATATTTCTTACAGCCTTAATCAAGTCAATCAATGAAGTCATATCAGCTTCTGCCTTAGGATCGTCAAACTCATCGTGAACCGTTGGATAAGGAGCATTAACAATCGTATCACCCTCATGAGGCATTGATTGCCAAATGTTTTCAGTTACGAATGGCATAATTGGGTGCATTAGCTTTAGAGTTTGGTCCAAAACGTATGCCAGTACATTTTGAGTATTACGCTTAGAATCGCCATCTTCGCTAGACAACGCCTCCTTACTCATTTCAATGTACCAATCACAGAAATCGTTCCAAATAAAGTCATAAAGAGCGCGGCCAGCTTCACCAAAGTTAAACTTATCAAACTCACGGGTCACATGCGCAATGGTTTCATTTAAGCGGCTAAGAATCCACTTGTCAGAAAGTTCCCATTGTGATTTATCTGGTAATTCAGGCTTGGTGATTCCATCAAGGTTCATAATTACGTAACGGCTAGCGTTCCAAATCTTGTTTATAAAGTTCCATGCCGAATCCATCTTGTCATAACTGAATCGTAAGTCTTGTCCTGGTGTAGTTCCTGTTGATAAGAACCAACGCAATGCGTCTGCACCATACTTGTCGATAACGTCCATAGGATCGATTCCGTTTCCTAGTGACTTAGACATCTTTCTACCCTGTTCATCACGAATTAAACCGTGAAGTAATACGTTCTTGAAAGGCCGACGTTCAGTAAATTCCAAACTTTGGAAAATCATTCTTGAAACCCAGAAGAACAAAATATCATAACCCGTAACTAAAGTATCAGTTGGGAAATAACGTTTAAAGTCTTCAGTTTCATCTGGCCAACCCATAGTAGAAAATGGCCAGAGGGCAGAAGAGAACCAAGTATCAAGAACATCAGGATCCTGTTCCCAATTTTCAATATCCTTAGGAGCTTCTTCGCCAACGTAAGTTTCGCCAGTCTCTTTGTTGTACCATGCTGGGATTTGGTGTCCCCACCACAATTGGCGAGAGATAACCCAATCATGAACATTCTCCATCCATTGAGTGAAGGTATCTTCGAATCGTTCTGGGAAGAAACTAACGCTATCGTCAGTATCCTGATTCTTAATTGCTTGTTCTGCAAGTGGCTTCATCTTAACAAACCACTGAGTTGAAAGTCGGGCTTCAACTTGAACCCCAGTTCGTTCTGAATGGCCAACTGAATGGACAATTGGATCAATGCTAATCATCAATCCTTCATTTTGCAAATCTTCAACCATTGCTTTTCTAGCATCAAATCTGTCCATGCCAGCATATTTACCAGCATTTTCATTCATTGAAGCGTCTTCGTTCATAGTGTTGATTCGTTCCAAATCATGACGGTTACCAACCTTAAAGTCATTAGGATCATGAGCAGGAGTAATCTTAACCATTCCTGTTCCAAACTCAGGATCAACGTATTGATCAGCGATAATTGGCACTTCTCTGTTAATTAAAGGAACCAAGACTTTTTTGCCAACCAATTCCTTGTAACGTTCATCACTAGGGTTAACAGCAACCGCAGTATCACCCATCATTGTTTCCGGACGGGTAGTGACGATTTCGATGTAATCTTTACCGTTAAAAGTTGTTCCATCAGTGAATGGATATTTAACGTGATAAAAGGCTCCTTTATCATCCTTATGGATAACCTCAATGTCAGACAATGCAGTTCTAGCTTGGGGATCCCAGTTGATGATGTATTCTCCACGATAGATCAAACCCTTTTCGTAAAGCTTAACAAAGACTTTGCGAACAGCTTTTGATAGGCCTTCATCGAGGGTAAACCTCTCACGACTATAATCCAAAGAAAGACCTAGCTTGCCCCATTGTGTCTTGATAGTAGCAGCGAAGTCATCCTTCCACTCCCAAACCTTTTCCACGAACTTTTCTCGGCCTAGATCGTAACGGGAAATGCCTTGGTCACGTAACTTAGCTTCAACCTTGGCTTGAGTAGCAATTCCCGCATGATCCATTCCTGGAAGCCATAGGGTATCGAAGCCTTGCATCCGTTTTTGTCTAATAATCATATCTTGCAAAGTTGTATCCCAGGCATGGCCTAAGTGCAACTTTCCAGTAACGTTAGGTGGTGGCAAAACAATTGAATATGGTTTTGCTTTTTTATCTCCACTTGGTTTAAATACACCATCATCTAACCATTTATCATAACGGCCTTTTTCAACCTCTGTTGGGTTGTACTTGGTCGACATTTCTTTCGTCATCTAATCGCCTCTTTCTCAAAATAAAAAGCACCTCATCCTAATGATTAGGACGAGATGCTCGCGGTACCACCTAAATTGGGCTATTAACCCCACTTAATATCGAATAACGGTCGAACTTACCGATCCACCCTCAATTTCGAATGGATAGCTCACAAGCTACTTTCTCGCTGCTCTGATTAAACGTCTCTCAGCAAATGACGTTCTCTCTGAAAACCAGTCACAGGATACTCTCTTGTTCGTTGCTGATTATAGATTTAATAATAAGCGACAATTTGCTAATCGTCAATGCGATTTGCAATTTTATTCAATGCTTCTAATGCTTTTGCGTAATCAGGTTCATCAGTCAACTCGTCAACAATTTGTCTGTAAACGATGGTCCCCACCTTATCAACAATAAAGATGGTTCTAGCTAATGCACCAAAGTTAGGCAAGTAGACACCCATTGCATAACCTAAAGAAAGTTGCTCATCCGAAAGCATTTTGATGTTTTCAACGCCTTCTGCAGCACACCAATCTTTCTGTTGCTCAACGGTGTTGTTAGACACAGCTAAAAATTGGGCATCAGAATAGTGATCTGCTTCCTGATTGAACTTCCTGGTTTCAATTGAACAAACTGATGTATTAATGTCAGGAATCGTCGAAATTAACGTCACTTTCCCCAATAGATCAGCCGTCTTAACCTTGTTGCCCTCTGAATCCTCTAATTTAAACTTTGGTAACTTATCACCATTAACTGGTGGGTTGCCATAGAGTTGTTCTTCTTTACCCTGAATCGTTATTTGCATGTTCAAGCACTCCTTAGTATCAAAGGTTACATCTACTTTAAAATAGAATGAGTAAAACTACCAGTATATTTTACAGAAGTTCAGCAAAAATTTCTGCATTGGCGTTCATGTAATCTTCGCCTGGCTTGATATCAGTGATTGTCATCCCCGAAATTGCGCGCTCCATTAATCCGTCCACATCAATGTATTGTTCAAACTTTCTGGACTTTTCTAAGTCAGGACGAGTTTTTGGTGCTGGGGGAGTAAAGATTGTACAACAGTCTTCAAATGGTAACACTGACAAATCAAAGGTATCAATATCCTTGGAAATTTCGATAATGTCCGTTTTATCCATTGAGATTAATGGTCTCAATACCGGCATTGAGGTAACATCATTAATTGCCATCATGCTCTCAAGAGTTTGAGAAGCCACTTGACCTAGCGCTTCACCATTAAAAATTCCAGTACAGTGACGATTCTTAGTAATCTCAGCAGCAATTCTCATCATCATTCGCCGCTGAATCGTCATCAAATAGCCTTCCGGAACCTTTTCCTTAATAGTTTCCTGAACTTCTGTAAATGGCACGGCAATAAATTGAATCCCGCCAGAATATTTAGCCAATACAGAAGTTAACTGTTTTGCCTTGCCCAAAGCCTGTTCACTTGTATATGGAGGACTATAGAAATGAATCATGTCGATTTTAACTCCACGCTTCATCGCCATATACGAAGCAACAGGCGAATCAATTCCACCGGAGAGCATCATGGTTGCTCGACCACCAGTACCCACTGGCAGGCCACCAGCCCCCTTGATTTTTTCAGAAGAAAGGTAAGCCCCGTTCATCCGAACTTCGACCCTGATTTCAATGTCTGGATTCTTAACGTCAACAGTAATTCCGTCAACGTTTTCTAAAATATAGTCTCCAAGCATGTTGTTGATTTGATCAGTGTGATATTCAAAATCTTTGTCCTGTCTCCGAGTACTAATTTTAAATGTCTTTCCTGGTTCAAATTGTTCTTTAACCATTTGTAACGCAGTGGTCTTAATTGCGTCCATCGTCTTTTCAATTTTGATTGATGGGTAGAAATTTTCAATTCCAAAAACCCGCTTCAAATCATTCATGACTGGCTGATCATCTTGACCATTTAAGTCAACGTGAAGTCGGTCACGTTGTGCTTTGACAACTACATCACTGTATCCTGCCAAAACAGAGCGAACGTTTTTGCCAAGTTGCTTGATAAAATCTTTCCTGTTTTTACCCTTGGTAGATAGCTCGCCATAGCGAACCATTATCTCAGTGTACTTCATTAAATAACTCCTAACTTAACTTATCAAACTCAGTGTATAGCTGATCAAAAACCTTAATAAACTCATCAGCCTCTGCCAATGTATTCTGATCACCTAAGGAAATTCGAACTGCACTTGTTGAAACATCTTCTGGAACATTCATTGCAGACAATGTGCTAGAAGCCAAATGCTTCTTAGATGAACAAGCACTGGTTGTTGAAATATAAATTCCGTGTTCCTCAAACGCATGAACAATAGTTTCTCCACGAACGCCAGTAATGGCAAAACACAGAATATGTGGTGCAAACTGGTCAGTATTCTTAGAGAACGGAACAACTTTATCAAATTTACTTACATGATCGAAAATTCGCTGCTTAATTTCCCGTTCAGTCTGATTTGCCTTAGTTTCTTTACCTAGCAACAATCTTAATGCTTTTGCCATAGCAGCAATTGCTGGTACATTTTCAGTTCCTGAACGTTGGTTTTTTTCTTGACCGCCGCCATTCATCAATGGGGCAATTCTCCGACCACGTTTTGCATAAATAAAGCCAGTTCCTCGTGGGGCATGAAATTTATGGCCAGAGAATGTCACAAAATCAACCCGGTCATTCATAATTATGTCTTGAATTCCTTTACCGATTCCCTGAACAGCATCAACGTGGAAGTGAATCTTAGGGAAATCCTTAAGCACTTCAGCTGCTTCCTTAAGCGGTTGAATAGTACCAATTTCGTTGTTGACAGCCATAATTGACACTAAAATCGTATCTGGTCTGATTGCTGCCTTTAAATCATCGACATTGATTCGACCCTCGTCATCAACTGGTAGGTAGGTTACGTCATAACCCAACTGCTTCAGTTGTTCCATCGAATTATGAATTGCTGGATGTTCAACCGAGGTCGTGATTAAATGCTTACCGTATTCGCGCTTTTCAATTGCGGTACCTTTGAGAACCCAGTTGTCCCCTTCAGTCCCACCACTCGTAAAGTAGATTTCGTCTGCATGCACTTTTAACAGGTCTGCAATTTGCTTTCGAGATTGCTCTAACAGCTGAAATGCTTGATCTCCAAAGTTATGCAAACTAGATGGGTTACCCCAGACACTCTTACTTACCTTATCGTAAGTATCGACTACTTCGGGCAACGCCTGTGTCGTTGCACTATTATCAAAATAAATCATTTGAAACCTTCTTCTCTTAATTTATTGGTTCGACTCCAATAAGTTAGCTTAAATGATAATACAACAATTTAAGCAAAATAAAAAGCCAATTGTTCATTGGCTTTTAGAAGTTCTTCTTTATTATTGTGCTTTAGCGTAGTAGTCATCTTTAAGTTTTTCGTAACTACCGGGCTTTTCGCTTTCAAGAGCCTGACTAATAACGGCCAAACTTTCGTGATAATTGTTTTCTCGATCAAACAACTGACGCGCTTGGCGACTAGCATTAGCAATCTCTTCGTTGCTTGAAACATAGCGATTAGAGTACTGAAGTGCTTGTTCAGCCAATCTAGCATCATCAATCAACTTCTTGGTAGCTTCCTCAACTGAATCAATATCAGATTCAATCATAACAACTTGTTTAGAAACGTCATCGACATTTACCTTTGGCAAGTTGATTGAATCATCTAGTCTCTTGATTTCTTTAACCACATTAGTGAATGAATCTGTATAGTCGTCTGGCAGGCCAGGTAAATTCAAATTATCGATTCGGCGCTTCTTATTTCTCATTTCCAGGTCAAATTCTCGAAGAGACTTTCGAGCACTCTCTTCCTTTTCTGGAATGGTAATGATTGAATCATACAAATTCTTTTGTGATTGTTCAATTTGTGATAAATCACGGGTCATCTTATCTTGACGGTCAGCAATTTCTGAATAAACCGCACTACCCTCTGCAACAGCAGCCTGGTGCTTATCAAAATCAGTTTGAATCACATGAATTTGTTGACCATATTGACGGTTAGTTTCAACTTCTTGATGGTTTAAATCGTATGAAACTGAAAGGCGCTTAAGTTTTGTATCCAGATCATCATTTTGGGTTGTAACGTGTTCAAGATACTCTGCTAATACTTCATTTTCTTTCTCAACTGTTTTTCTAGCTTTAATTTCCTGTTCTAGACTGTCATAAAGTGAGTCGATAGAATCAGCAATGTCATTATTGTTCTTTTGAACCAAGCCAATATTTAGTTTGCGTAATTCTTCCAAATTAGTGCTGCGCTTATTCTTTAATGCAGCAGCCTTAGGAAGAATGTTGTCTCCCTTGAAATTATAATGTTGCCCTTTCATCTCGTGGTAACCATCGGAAATTTCATTTAACTGAGTAACAAACTCATCGTTTAAGCTAGCATATAGGCCTGGAATCTTATCGATGTAGTCGGATAACTTGTTCGAAGAGTTTTTTAGGTCCGTCAGTACCTCTTCAGCACCATTTGGATCACCCTTCTCAGTTAGATCGATGAATTCATCATAAGTGTTTTCAACATCCTCCAGCATCTTCTCCAGGCCATCTATACTTGGGCCAAATTTTTCATTATCCTCAAGAAGAGTCTTTCGGTACTGTTCATTTTGTTTCTTTAATTCATTGATTGCTAAATGATGTTGTTTATTCAAATCATGTAGCTGAGCCAAATCAGCTTGGATCTCCTTGATTGTTTCATCTGCCTTATCAATTGATGAGTTGGCATTTTTCCAATCATTACGGGTCTTAATAAAGTTAATTCCCTTACCATCTTCTTTAACCAACTCAATTTGACTGTCGATATCCGGAAGCATCCGATTCTTATAAACTTGATATTTGTTATACAGCAAATCATATTTTTTCTGAGATTCACCAGTTAAGTTCATCTGCTTTGCAAGCTTGAACTCATCATCAAGTGGAATCTCACCCAATTTCTTTTTACTGTCATACACCTGAGTAGCCATTTTTATAGTCTTCCGTTGATAGAAGACAAACCCCAAATAGCAGCCGCCGGCAACTATAATGATTCCGATCAGAAGTATTAACATCAAATCCCATCCTCCAACAAAAAATATAGAATATCCTAGTAAATTTGTTAAAAACGCTTTATTATGTATAGAATAATTGCTAAACAAAATATAGTTCTAATGTGAATTATAGCATAGTAAAAAGTCATATACAGACTAATTTTAAAGTGAGGTCACACAAATGCAAGAAGTTAAAAACTTAGTCAACCAACAATTAGATGCACTATTAACTGGAGAACGCGATCAAGTTGCAAACATGGCCAACGCCTCAGCCCTATTAAACCAAACACTCCCAAACATTAACTGGGTGGGATTTTATCGCTATGAATCTAAAAATGATGAACTGATTTTAGGACCATTCCAAGGCAATGTTGCATGTATCCATATCAAAAATGGCAACGGCGTTTGTGGAACAGCACTAAAAGAACAAAAAGTACTTAGAGTTGCTGATGTTAATTCATTTGCCGGACACATTGCTTGTGACGCCAACTCACGTTCAGAAATTGTCATTCCATTATTCAAGGATGGCAAACCTTATGGTGTTTTAGATATCGATTCCCCAGATTTGGATCGATTCACAGAAGATGATGAGCGTAACCTAACCGAATTTGGCGAAGTATTCTTAAGCCATGTTGACTAATTGCAATTAATTTTGTACACTGTACTTTGTGTAAAATAATGCAGCGGTAGATGGTAAGCTCGTCAACATGTTGTTGCCTTTAAGGTTCTATTAGTAACCCACACGGCTGCTTGGGCGAAAATTGCAAAACAACATGCACGAATATTAAATCTACAATGGGTTATTTTACTCCAAAAATTTATTGGAGGAACTTTTTTATGTCTAGATATACAGGTCCAAGTTGGAGAATTTCACGTCGTTTAGGTATCTCACTTTCAGGTACTGGTAAGGAACTTGCTCGTCGCCCTTATGCTCCTGGTGATCATGGTCAAGGTCGTCGCGGTAAGCTTTCTGAATACGGTTTGCAACTCCACGAAAAGCAAAAGCTTCGTTTTATGTACGGTTTAACTGAACGCCAATTCGCTAACTTGTTTACGCGTGCTGGTAAAATCCGTGAAGGTAAGCATGGTGTTAACTTCATGATCTTACTTGAAAGACGTTTGGACAACATGGTTTACCGTTTAGGTTTGGCTACTACTCGTCGTCAAGCTCGTCAATTAGTTAACCACGGTCACATTACTGTTGATGGCAAACGTGTTGATATTCCTTCATACGAAGTTAAAGAAGGACAAGTTATTTCAGTTCGTGAAAAGTCAAAGGATATTCAAGTTATCAAGGATGCTGTTGAAGCTGTTGTGGGTCGTCCACAATATGTTCAATTCGATGCTGACAAGCTTGAAGGTTCATTGGTACGTCTTCCACAACGTGAAGAACTCGATGCTGATATTGACGAATCATTAATCGTTGAATACTACAACAAGCTATAATTTGTCAAAAAACGTTTCGCTTTTGCGAAGCGTTTTTATTTTGCCCACATGAGATGATATAATTATCTGAGTTAATTAAAAATCGAGGGACTAATATGCAACAACCTTTGGCGTACAGAATGCGCCCAACTAAAATTGAAGAAATTGTTGGCCAGCAAGACCTCGTCGGCCCAGGAAAAATCATCGACAGAATGGTCAAAGCTAAAATGCTATCATCAATGATTTTGTATGGACCACCAGGAACTGGAAAAACCAGTATTGCTAGTGCAATTGCCGGCTCAACCAAGTACGCATTTCGAATCTTAAACGCCGCCACAGATTCAAAAAAAGATCTGCAGGTTGTCGCGGAAGAGGCAAAAATGAGTGGTACTGTAGTTTTATTATTAGATGAAATCCACCGTTTAGATAAATCAAAACAAGACTTTTTACTACCACTTTTGGAAAAGGGTTCAATTATCCTTATTGGTGCAACTACGGAAAATCCATACATTAGCATCAATCCGGCCATTAGAAGCCGGACTCAAATCTTTGAAGTCCATCCCCTATCCCCTGAAGATATTGCAAAGGCAATTGATCGTGCTTTATCAGATTCAAAAAATGGTCTTGGTGAATACGATGTTGATTTGAAGGATGAGGCTCGTGACTTTTTATCAAAGGCAACGAACGGCGACTTACGAACCGCACTAAATGCATTGGAATTAGCGGTCAAATCCACGTCTCCAGATACCAATGGTAAGATAGCAATCACGCTCTCCGTAATTGAAGAATGCCTTCAGCGTAAAGCACTCACTTCCGACAAAAACGGTGATGCTCACTATGACGTGATTTCCGCACTACAAAAATCAATTCGGGGTTCCGATGCAGATGCTGCCTTGCATTACGCTGCCAGATTGATTGAATCAGGAGATTTAATTTCCTTAATGAGGAGATTACTAGTTATTGCTTACGAAGATATCGGAATGGCTAACCCAGCTGCATGTGCTCGGGCAGTTTCTGCAGTAGACGCGGCAAGGCAACTTGGTTTACCTGAAGCAAGAATTCCAATTGCCAACGCAATTATTGAGTTGGCGTTAAGTCCCAAGTCAAATTCTGCTATGTCAGCCATCGATGGCGCCCTATCGGACGTCCGCTCGGGAAATTATGGTGACGTTCCAATTCACCTAAAAGATGCCCATTATAAAGGCGCAGCTAAACTGGGGCGAGGTGTCGAATACAAATATCCCCACGACTATCCTAATGATTGGGTACAACAACAATACTTGCCTGATAAAATCAAGAGTGCCCAATATTATGTGCCAAAGGAAAACGGCAAGATTGAACAACGTTTTAAAGAGCAGTACGAAAAATTGCGCCAAGTTTCTCGCAAATAAAAACAGTTGAATAAGGAGTCCAACATGATTTTAGATATTTTAGTATTATTGATGATTTTCATTTCATTTTTTATTGGCAGTTACCTGCTAACTCATTCCAATCAAACACTGTTTGGCCTTGATTTATCAAAGGATATTCATTTACGGAGAATGATAATTGCTCATGCAATCATCTTCTTAGTTTTAGGACTACTCGCGGTTATTGCCTTATTTATCAATAACATGGCAATGGTTGTTGTAACCTTAATTTTAATGGTAATTTTTGGTTCAGTGACCCAAGCAATTTTAGTTTTCAAAGTGACCAAGCATTAAAATATTTTATTATTTGTATTTTTAGTGAAATAACGTACAATTAAGGTATAAATAAGAATTGGGGTGGATGCTTATGCTACAACAATACAAACAAATTTTAGTTCCAGTTGATGGTTCTTACGAAGCTGAACTTGCATACAAAAAAGGGGTTGCAGTTGCCCTTCGTAACCAAGCAACATTGCACTTAGTTCACGTTGTTGACACTCGTGCGTTCCAGAACATTTCTAGTTTTGACACATCGATGGTTGAACAAGTGACTGATACAGCAAAGAAAACTTTAGATAAATATGTTGAGGACGCAAAGGCTGCGGGCCTACAAAACATTGATTACTCAATCGAGTACGGGGCTCCAAAGAGTGTAATTGCAAAGGATATTCCAGAAAACCTTAACATCGACTTGATCATGATTGGTGCTACTGGTCTTAACGCTGTTGAAAGATTATTAATTGGTTCAGTTACTGAATATGTAACTAGAACTGCAGTGTCAGACGTTCTGGTTGTTAGAACTGACCTAGAGAACAAACCAGCAGTCGATCCAAAGAAAAAAGCTTAACCGAGTTAAATAATAAATGCCTCAAAGTGAAGTATCTCTTCACTTTGAGGCATTTTGTTTATCCTAACAATGTTTTTCGCCCTTCAAACGGAACGATTTTCTCTTTAACTAATTTAAATAAATCTTGATTACCCGCAAATATCTTATCCGCCAAGTGTTGGTCACCTTCATGAATTGCCATCGAATACGCAATCATTTGGTTAAAGGTCCCATCAACATGTTTTCCCAATCCAAAGAATGCTTTTGACTTCAATTCATAAATCTCTGCTAGCCGGTAGATTGTTGATGGTTGGCTTGAATTTGAGTTTTCGCCCATACCCTTTTGATAGTCAATAATTGCGTCAGCATATTCTGCTAATAAGGAATATTCCTCAAGTTCAAGGCACACCACTAAGACATCCATGTAAATATCTGTAACCGATTCAATTGTGGCATCCTTACTATCCTCAAGGGTGACCAGCTTAGTTGCTGCCCGTTTAACATTCGTTAGCGCATGGTCCTTTAATCCCATCTTTTTGAATACTAGTCCCATTCCTAATGAAGCCCACGCTACATATAAATCACCAATGTACTTCTGATAGCTAGTCAAACACTCCGTGAATTCTGCTAGTGCACCTTGGGCATCATCTTCAACAAATAAACGGCTATAGCCTTTAAAGCAATGGTTTATTCCCCGGTACTTTGGTTTTTCAAGTAACATTGCTGTTACCCTGTCAGAGCTTTCATCTGCCTTCTTATAACAATGCTTTTGCAAATGTGTAGCAATTACTTCGAACACGTTTTTATCGTAACTATCATTATCAATCACGTCGTTAAAATTCAAATTGAGACGCTTAAAGAGCTTAACAGCGATATCACTCCTAGGAGAAACATTATCTGCCTCGATTTGGCTAATCATCCCCTGGGTACAAATTCCTTCGGATAAATCCTGCTGTGACATTCCAATCTCTAATCTTTTCTTCTTGATAGCATCCCCACAATATCTGGATGACATTTGACTTTCCTCCATTATTATTGGCTCAGTTAACTTGAAATAAAAACGTTTTTAAATTAGGTAAAACGTTCAATGCAAAAGATTATATTATAGTCACTATAAGAATTCAACCCTTTTACCTAAATTCACAATTAACCAGGTGATCATTAACAATTCCAGCTGCTTGTAAAAAGCTATAAGTCGTGGTTGGCCCCATTCTGGTCAACCCCATTTTTTTGTATTGGTCAACATACTTTTTCACAAATTGCTTAATGGATTCTTGGTCTAAGTCTTCCGTTAGTAAATGATCAATTGGGGTTGAATTAGTTGTCCCCCACGTAATTTGTTTGAATTCAGCTGGATTTTCAGCCACTACTCGGGCGTTGTTGACTATTGCATCAATCTTAGCGTGATTTCTAATAATTCGCTTATCAGAATACAGTTGCTCAACTTGTCCAGTTGAAAATTTCGCAATCCGATTAACTTCAAAACCATCAAACGCATCCAGTAGTCCTTGCTCAAACTTAAGTACTGTTTGAAAAGTCAGTCCCGCCTGCATAATCTCTAAGCACAATGCATGAAATAGCTCATTAGTTTCAAATACTGGTTTTCCCCACCTAGTGTCGTGATAAATCATTAGCTCCGGGCTTTTGGTTGCCCATTCACATCTTATTACCATATTTTTCACCTCAAAATTTAAATACGTAGTTTTAAACGTAATTCCAGAATTTATTTAAAATTAATAGCCAACTATCCTTGGATTCCTCAACGGAGACATTCTTTAGGCGACTTGCCTGATCAGTTACCTGACCATCCGTGCCCAACATCTTTGAAGTTTTCATCACCCATTTATCGTCATCAGTCCAACTGTAGACCTTTCTTCCACCTTGGCCACACTGAGCAACCATGTAGTCATTTAGTGTCACTCGTTGCAAGGTGAAAAAGTCAGGGTGTAACTTCGCAATCCCTAAACCATTTAGCATAGTTACTAGTCCCACTTTGATTTTTGGAAATTGGTGTTTAATCTGAATAAGTGGTCGATACCCTACAGAATGAACATAGTTTCCTTGCTCTTGCATGGCTTCACCAAACTGCTGCGCAAACTGGCTGCCCATTTGACCATCGGATGCGTTAGTCACCTTTAATTCAACAATCAGTTTTTGTCCTAGGCTTCCTGCAACTTTTAAATAATCCGCAAATAGTTCAACGTGCATATGCTTTCGAATTTGCTTCAAATTCAAGTTATTAATCAACTCTGACTTCCCAGCCAAATTAACGGTATCATCATGAGCACAAATGAATCGGTGATCCTTAGTTTCTTGAATATCCATCTCGATAAACGGATAACCTTCGTCACCGTTTTTCTTGAGTGCCGCGATTGTGTTATATCCCGAATTATTATTGATAACCCCTCGGTGAACAATAATTTGTGTGTGATTATGAGGCGATACTAGCTGTGGTAGTGAGCTCTGAAAGATCAGTATTCCTAAGAAGAGAACGGCTAACACAGCTAATGACATACTACTATATATTGGCTTGTGCTTAAATATTATCCAGATCATACATAGTTGCTGAACGATATTCACCATCATTACCAAGACCGTTTGAATAAAATTGATATTGAACTGCCCGCCAACTGCCCACTCAATAATCGTTAAAAGGCCAACAATTCCGGCCAGTGAAAACACCATTGCTCCCATGCATAATAGCAATCGGCCAAAAATCGTTGAAACACTTGTATTGGCATAAAAAATCCGGCTAATTGCATAACTAATTAGAAACAATGCAGCCACGTAGCAAATCAGTGCCACAACAACTAACCACCTGCGATTAATCGTCAACCAAGTAAACATGTCCCCGTTAATTGGAATGTTCATCTTTAAAGGTGTGATAATTCCCATCAAACCTACTGGGAGCAGCAATAACTGTAATAAAAACAAAATTGCAAATTTTTGATAGTACCTCCCATTTAACTCACCAAGCAACCATACTAGTAATCTCGATTGAATTAAGATAGTGCCAATAGCTATAACCCAGACTAATAACTGTGAAGAAACTAACCTTCCTATCGTGATATTGGTTAAACACGCCACTGCGATCATTTCAATGAAAATCACTCGTTGTTTACTCTTAGACATTTCCCCACAACTCCATTTACAATAATTAACTTAATTGTATCAGTCCAGAATAGATACTGGTACTTACAAGGTAAATAAAAACCACTTTCCAAGATGGAAAGCGGTCAGTAATTAGTTGTTAAATTTATACATCCTGATCTGTAGGATTTAATGGCTTGAAGTCGTACAGAATCTTTGAACGGTATTCAAACTCATCAATAGCTAGTTGAATCAACCGATCGATTAAATCAGTATATGAAATTCCAGATGCCTCAAACAGTTGTGGATAAAGACTGATGTTAGTAAATCCTGGCAAGGTATTAACTTCACCAACATAAGGATCGTCATTCTTAGAAATCAAGAAATCAATTCTAGCAAGTCCCTTAAGTCCTAATGCCCGATAAGTTTTAAGCCCCATTTCGGTTAACTTGGTTGCAAGTTCATCAGAAATGGCAACAGGAATATCAAACTTAACTTCACTTGCATCAACGAACTTGTTGTCATAAGTATAGAATTCGTCAGTTGCAGGTACTTGAATTGAGCCGATCTTTGATGCGATTGGCTCACGGTTACCAAGAATTGAAATTTCAAGTTCACGAGGGCCTTCAATTGCCTCTTCAACTAGAATTTTGTCATCGTAACGGAACGCATCGCGCATTGATTCTTCATATTCTTCAGCATTTTCAACTTTATGAATCCCAACAGATGAACCTTGGTTAGCAGGCTTTACAAATAAAGTCGTTCCCAATTCTTTAGAAAGTGATTCATAAGTAAATTTTTCAGCAGTTAAAGGAGTAACTAATTCGTATCTAGTATTAGCAACACCAGCTAACCCAAGAATCTTCTTAGTAATGTCCTTATCAAAAGCCATTGCTGAGCCTAACACACCGGTACCAACATATGGTTTGTTCAACAATCTAAGCAATCCTTGAATTGTCCCATCTTCACCCAAGTTACCATGAATAATTGGGAAAAATACGTCCACACCAGTCGCATTTTGTAAATTAGCAATTGGAGCTAATGGATTTGATAAATCCAATTTAGCCATTTCTTCTTTTTCAACGGTTTCTTCTGACTCGCCATCAAAAACTCGTTTTGAGCCTTCATGACTCAAGAAATAGCCATCTTTAGTCATCAAGAACAAGCTAACGTCATACTTATCCTTGTCCATTGCATCATAGATGTTGTGAGCAGATCTCTTTGAAACATCGTGTTCTGAGGAATTACCACCAAAAAGTAGGGCAACATGTCGCTTTTTGTTATTTTCCATTTTTTTCATCCCATTCGTATATATTTCATAATCTTAAGTATACCATTAAAACGCTTATATTGCATTTCTAAACACCTTTATACCCTGATTTTTCACAAAAAAATGCCGACAAAGTTCGTCGCCATTTTAAAAAGACTATTCTAAAGAATCCGTATTAATTACGTTTTGAGTACCCTTTTCGTTTATTATCGACACGAGCACATTGTTTACCATTTGTAACTTGCGATCATCAGTGGTTTTGATGCCTAAGTCAGCTTCGATTTGGGACACAGCGTCTTCCGCAATTGAAACTGCTCCCTCGACAATGATTTTTCTAGCCGAAAGAATCGCAGTTGATTGTTGTCGTTGAAGCATTGCACTAGCAATTTCCGTTGCGTAAGCTAAGTGAGTCAACCTAGTCTCAACAATTTCGATACCTGCAACTGATAAACGTTCCTGTAATTCAGCCTTTAGCGCTTCTGAAACGGAAGTTGAGTTCCCTCTAAGGGTCATTTCCCCAGCGTCATCATCAAAGCTGTCATAAGGATACTGGCTAGCAATATGACGAATGGCAGATTCACTTTGAATCTCAACAAATTGCTCATACGCATCAACATTAAACGACGCTTTAGCAGAATCAACTACTCGGTAAACGATTACTGCGGCAATTTCAACTGGATTACCCTTTAAATCATTAACCTTGATAATCGAACTGTTAAAGTTCCTAACTTTCAACGAAATTGACATTTTATTCGTTAGTGGCACAGTCATGTAGAGTCCCGCATTCTTTATTGTCCCAATGTACTGACCAAAAAATGTGAGGACCTTAGCTTCATTAGGAGAAATAATCGTCAGCGAACTGGCAAATAACAGTCCAATCACGATTACAATGGCAGCAATGACCACCATGAAAACCGAATCGTTAGTGGAACCGAAGTAAATAAGGTATGCTCCCAGAAGCAACATGATAATTACCCCAAGTAGGCCTGCATATCCATTAACGTGAAATACTGATTTTTCTTTCATTAGTCTTACCTCCAATGATTTAATCATAAGCTAAAGCTAGTCGGAATAAAAGGGAGCACTGCAGGAATCTATGACTCCGTCTCAGTGCCCCCACAACGATGACGCATACTAAGTGACACGAATAGTGGCGATTAGTCGCGACAGAGACTGTGTTGAGCACTGCAGGAATCCATGATTCCGTCTCAGTGCCCCCACAACGATGACGCATACTAAGTGACACGAATAGTGGCGGTCAGTCGCGACAGAGACTGTGTTGAGCACTGCTGACCCCCCCTATGTCTCTGTCTTCGTGCCACTCGCCGAACCATCAAAAAAACCGTGATAATTTCAAAAAATAAAATTACCACGGTAGTCTTTCTGTGCGCCTGGTTATATACCATACCTTTAATTAATTATTTAGTTGCCTTTACTGGCAAAACAGCACCCTTGTAATGTTTTGAAATCCAGTTTTGAGTACTCTTTGATTGTAATGCCTTCATTAATTTCTTAATTGCAGGTTTGTTTTGATCGCCCTTACGAGTAACCACGATATTTGCATAAGGTGATGATTGCTTTTCAAGTGCAATCGAATCTTTTCTTGGATCCAAACCAGATTGAACAGCGTAATTAGCGTTAATTACGACGGCATCACCCTCACCGTTTTTATAAATTTCAGCCATCAATTTTGGCTCAAATGTGTGCTTAAACTTTAGGTGACGAGGGTTTGATGCGATATCATTGAAGTTTGCAGATGTGATATCAACGCCCTTCTTGATTGTGATCAACCCTGCGTCCTTAAATAAAGTTAAAACTCGACCATAATCAGGAGTATTGCTACTTACTAAAATCGTAGCCCCCTTCTTTAGATCTTTCAAATTCTTAACTTTCTTTGAGAAAATACCAATTGGTTCCAAATGAACGCTACCGGCATTTACTAAATTACCTTTATTTTCCTTGTTCCATTGCTTTAAAAATGGAACGTGTTGGAAGTAGTTGGCATCAAGTTCTCCACCAGCCAGAGCTTTGTTAGGCATGATGTAATCTTGGAATGTGGTAATTTTAAGGTTAACGCCTTCTTTTTTCAATTCAGGAGCCACGTGACGCAAAATCTGGGCATGAGGAACTGCAGAAGCCCCAATTTTCAGTGTAGTACCCTTGTCACTACTTTTTGAAGAACAACCTACAAGTAACAATAAACTAAATGCAACGGCAATAAATCCATAAATTTTTCTCTTCATCGATATTCCCTCCAAATTAAAGTGTTCGTTTATCAGTATGCTTAACGAATAAATCTCCACAAGCTTGAACAGCAAAAACAAATAACGCAATGATTACAGTGGCAACTAAGATAATGGTATTGTTGTACGATTGAAAACCATCTTGATAAGCAAGCTGTCCTAAACCACCAGCACCGATTGCTCCGGCCATAGCCGTGTATGAAATCAGTGAGATTGCGGTAACTGTGGCACCAGCAATCAAGGCCGGCTTACTTTCAGGCAACAAAACTTTAAAGATGATTTCCCACATATTAGCTCCCATTGATTGGGCAGCTTCAAGAACCCCTGAGTCAACTTCACGCAAATAGGATTCAACCATGCGGGCATAAAACGGTGCCGCTGAGATAATCAGCGAAGGTAAGGCAGCGACCGGTCCAATAATGGTTCCCGTCACGACCTTCGTAAATGGCATTACCAATAAAATTAAAATAATGTATGGAATTGATCTAAATATATTGACCAAGATAGCAATGATCCAGTTAATGACTTTCAGCAGTGGGTTACTCTTGCCATGCGTTAAATATAAAAACAATCCCAAAATTATTCCTAAGATTATTACAACCACCATGGAAAGCAAGGTCATCCAAATGGTTTCCCAAGTCGCACTCCACATATCAGGCCAATTAACCGTACTAAATTTAAAAAACGAACTAAATCCTGTATTAGCCATTTGAAATCACCTCAGTTTCAACTCTTAATGTTTGTAAGTATTCAAGGGCATCCTCAATTTTTGGCATGTCTCCAGTCATCTGTAAATCAAGTGAACCAATTGCCCCTTCTTGAGTCTGATGCATCGAACCAGAAATAATGTTAACTTCCAAATCCGGAAACTTCTTGATTACGTTTGAAACAACTGGCAATTCTGCCTGTGGTCCATGGAATACCAACCGGACAATTTTTCCTTCTGGAAATTTCTGTGCTAGCTCTGAAGCTGTTAAATCAGCATCATTTTGAGGACCAGAGAATTCTTCTTGAACAAACTTCTTCGTAACGTCTGCTTGAGGATTTCTAAACACTTCGAATACAGATCCCTGCTCAACTACCGAACCATTATCCATCACAGCGACCGCATCACACACTTTAGTAATCGCGTGCATTTCATGAGTAATCAACAGAATGGTCAAGTTCATTTCCTTATTGATTTTTAACAACAAATCGAGGACTTCATTAGTTGTATCTGGGTCCAAGGCACTGGTAGCTTCATCAGAAATAAGAATCTCTGGATCATTTGCAAGAGCTCTCGCAATCCCAACTCTTTGCTTTTGCCCTCCAGACAACTCTGAAGGGTACGAATTTTCTCTTCCTTGCAACCCAACCAATTCAATTAAGTGCCTTGCTCGCTTTATTCTCTCGGGTTTAGATACACCAGCAATTTCCAATGGCAACATAACATTCTTAATTACAGTTCTTGACCATAATAAGTTGAAATGCTGAAAAATCATTCCCACCTTTTGGCGTTGCTTCCTTAATGCGGAACCATACAAACTTGCAATATTCGTTCCATTAATATCAATTTCACCACTGGTAGGAGCCTCAAGTCCATCCAACATCCGAACTAACGTACTCTTTCCAGCGCCTGAATATCCAACGATTCCAAAAATCTGACCGTCATCAACCTTAATGTTTACGTCGTTAACAGCAACCAAATCACCATCTTTTGTGTTGTACTGTTTCGAGACATTTTTAAAAGTAATCAAATAAATTCCTCTCCTTATAAGAAAAGCCCTTCATCCATGAACCAGAATACGGTTCAAAGGACGAAGGGCTTCGTGGTACCACCTTTGTTTGTCATCAAATAGATGACCTCAAAAATACCTAAGGTATTATCCGCGGTAATGGACGGTAACCATCCACTCATTTACTAAGAGCTCATGAGTGTCATGTTTTAATCCAGGACCATCTTCACATACCTTGCAATCCCCTTTTTCACCAACCGAGGTCTCTAACAAAGCAAAAATACGCTACTCATCCTGACATTTATTTCTAATAATTTACCAATACAATTTTAACATAAGACAATAACTCGTCAAGAATTATTTCTCAATTCTGGCAACCCATGAGGAAGCTTTGTCTGAGTTATTTAAAACACTAGGATCGCTCAGCGCATCTTCATTGATTTCAATCACAGTACCTTCAACCGGACTTGCAATGTCAGAAACAGCTTTATCAGCTTCAACATTCATCAAAGTATCTGTCTTCTTTAAGCTGTCGCCAACTTTGGGTAGTGATACAAAAGTAATGTTACCCAATTCATTCCGCCCGTCATCTGTTAAACCAACGGTAACAACACCATCATTTTCTTCGGTCCAGTAATAGTTTTCGTTCATGTTAATCACTCCTATGAGAATTCTTTATCGTCACCAAACATGTAACTCTTATTGTGATACTGCATTGACATTATTAAACCTATCCCAATCATATTCCCAATCAGCGCCGATCCACCGGCACTAACAAATGGTAATGGAATACCTGTAAGTGGTAAAAGTCCAATACTCATACCAACATTTTCAAATACGTGGAATAAAATCATCATAATTACCCCAGTTGAAATATTAGCATAAAAAACGTTTCTAGTATCGAAAGTAACCTTGATCATTTGATAAATCAATAAGAAGTAAACAAAGACTAGCAAACAACTTCCGATAAAACCAAAGTTCTCTCCAATAACGGAGAAAATCATATCTGATTCTCTAACTGGCACGTAAACGTGTGAGTTATTGAACCCTGTCCCAAATATTCCACCTGAACCAATTGCTTTCATACTCTGCCACAATTGGTAACCTTGGTTACTAGTATCTGATGAAGGGTGAAGCCAAGTATCAACTCGCGCAAACTGGTATGCTTGGAACCCAACCTTTTCAAGTAACCTACGTCCAGAATCAGGAATGACCAAAGCTAGTGCAGTTCCGCCAATTCCCGTAACTAACAGGAATGCAGGTAGGA
The DNA here is from genome assembly GCF_000785105.2 of Lentilactobacillus curieae. Classification (NCBI taxonomy): domain Bacteria; kingdom Bacillati; phylum Bacillota; class Bacilli; order Lactobacillales; family Lactobacillaceae; genus Lentilactobacillus; species Lentilactobacillus curieae. Next base: position 2,072,475 of record NZ_CP018906.1, read on the forward strand.
TAATTCTCCAAGTGACACCAGAGACTACTACCAGCCCGGCTAAGATAGCAAAGAAAACTAGCATAGTACCAAAGTCATTCTGTAATTTTAGTAGAACTGCAACAGGTACAGTCCAAGCAATCATCTTTCCAATTAACAACCAATCACTTTTGATGGACTTGACGGGATAATTATCGTTATGCTCAACGATTACCCGCCCCATCATTAAAATGTATGCAGGTTTCATAACCTCAGATGGTTGGAACGTCAATGGCCCCAATTGAAACCAACTTTTGGCACCAGTTTGTAGGAAGTAAGACCTACTATACAAAACCAAAACAGCGGCCAGAAGCAAGATTCCCAGTCCGTAAGCAAGTGGGGCAACCTTCCAGAGCTGTTCTGAATCAAATTGCATTATAATTACCACGGCAACCGTACCAATCACATACCATACTAATTGCGAGACAACCTGTTTAATCACTGATGCACCGCCTGTGTCGTGTGATGCAGCAACATAGATTGACCCTAGGCCAACTAATGCCAATATCAGCACACAGAGGACGATTCCCCAGTCAATTCTTGACTTATCATCAGAATTTCTGCGACTTGTTTCCAAAACAAACCCTCCTTAAAAATTCTAATGATGCAAATTAAAGTGTCTGATCAAAGTCGTAACACCCTCATCAAAACTCTTTACATGAAAGACATCCTTATCTAAGTTGACCACTTCAAACTTCTTATCTTCAAGTTGACGAATGTTTCCAATCACCTTTTTGCCAACCAACAATTCAGATATTGGTTGTCCTTGACTATTTTTAGTGTCATTGATGTCTACATTAATTTCTTTAGCTTTACTCATGTTTTCTCCTTGGATAATTACTTTAAGTTCATTGTTTTTCTGTATTCGTCGCGTGCTTTCTTGTTTCTAAAAATCGTAAACTTGTCGGGAACTGGGTCATAACCGCCCTTAACAAAAGGATGGCACCTCAAAATCCGCGCTGTCCCCATAATGGCACCAAGAAAGGCACCATGCTTTTTTACCGCCCCTAGCATATAGTTGCTACAGGTTGGGTAATAGCGACAAGACGGTGGAGTCAACGGCGAAATATAATGCTGATAACCATGAACTAAACCAATTAGAATTCGTTTCAATTTATCCCTACTGTTCTTTTTGTGCCTTTGCTTTCGGATTCTTCACATAATGTTCAAGCAAAATTCCAGCGCCCTTAGCGACGTTGTCCAATGGGCTTTCTGAAATGATAACTGGAACGGTTAGAGCGTCCGCAATTACTTGATCGATGTTTCTAAGTAATGCCCCACCACCGGTCAGCATTACTCCACGATCAACAATATCTGAAGCTAGTTCAGGTGGAATTGTTTCGAGGACTTCTTTTGCCCCAGCGATAATTAATTGTACTGTGTCGTTAATTGCCTCAGCAATTTCGTTTGCTGTAATGGTAATGGCTCTTGGCATTCCAGAAACAGCGTCACGACCACGAACTTCCATTTCGGTCTTATCCTCAGGATCCGTCTTAGCAGTTCCGATTTCAATCTTAATATTTTCAGCCGTGTGCTCACCAATAACCAGGTTGTGCTTTTGCTTGATAAAAGTAACAATCTCACTGTTCATCTTATCACCGGCAACCCGGATTGATTTGCTGGCAACGATATCTCCTAATGAAATAACGGCGATATCAGAAGTTCCACCACCCATATCAATAACCATGTTACCTTGTGGCTTCCAAACATCCATTCCGGCACCAACCGCAGCTACCTTTGGTTCTTCTTCGAGGTAAACTTGACCACCACCAGCTTTTTCAGCAGCCTGAATAATTGCGTTTCTCTCGATTTCAGTGACGTTTGTTGGCGCACAGATCATGATCTTAGGCTTTGACATGAATCCTTTAACATCAAGCTTGTTAATGAAATAAGTTAGCATTTCTTCAGTAATATCAAAATCAGAGATTACCCCATCTTTAAGTGGACGGATTGCTCTAATATTACTTGGAGTCCGACCAACCATACGGTAAGCTTCTGATCCAACTGCTAATACTTGATTTGTTTTTGTATCGATTGCTACCACTGAAGGTTCGTTTAAAACGATTCCCTTCCCTGCTACGTAAATCAACACGTTAGCAGTCCCTAAATCGATTCCTATGTCTTTTGCCATCATGAACTTCCTTTCGAAAACTATATAATCTCAATTTGTAATTATAACACATCCAGCGGACTGTTTCGCTATCAGCTTTATTGCTTTTTTTTAAAGAAAGTTAAGCAGTGCTTAATGCTTTACCAAACAACAAAAGAATCCAAGAAAAAAACCATCTCAAAGTTAATTGAAATGGTTTAATAAAAAGATGCTAGTGGTTTACTAACGCTTTTGAAACAACCTTATTGTTTTCATCAACAGTTACACGCTTGATTTCTGCGCCAAGGCTTTCTAATTTTTTGTGGAAATCATAGTAACCACGATCAAGGTATTGTAAGTTACGTACCTGGGTGTAACCCTTAGCAGCAAGCCCAGCAATTACCAATGCAGCGGCAGCCCGTAAATCAGTAGCTGCAACCTCTGCACCAGATAATTCTGTCTTACCTTCCATGACCACCGTTCGACCAGTAATAGTATACTTAGCATTCATTCTTCTAAGTTCTTCCATGTGCATAAAACGGTTTTCAAAAACTGTTTCAGTCATAGCACTGCTACCCTCTGATAACAACTGCAAAATCGTCATTTGTGGTTGCATATCTGTTGGAAATCCTGGGTGTGGTAGAGTTTTAACATCAACTGGTTTTAGCGCATCTGGACCGATAACTCTAATGCCATCTTCGCGTTCAACTACCGTGATACCCATTTCACGCATTTTAAGAATCAATGGCCGGTTGTGTTCCGCAATTGCCCCATCAACGAACACATCGCCGTGAGTTGCAGCAGCAGCAATCATAAATGTTCCCGCTTCAATTCTGTCCTGGACAACGGCATGTTCAGTGCCATGAAGACTCTCAACACCCGTAATTTTAATTTGTTCAGTACCGGCACCACGAACTTTGGCGCCCATTTTATTTAAAACATTAACTAAATCAACAATTTCTGGTTCTCTAGCTGCATTATGAATAACAGTTTTACCCTTTGCTAGGGTAGCTGCCATCACGATGTTTTGAGTAGCACCCACACTTGGAAAATCAAGGTAAATTTCTGCACCCTGTAATCCATTTGGCGCGGTAGCCTCAACATAACCGTCATGTTGTTCAATCTTTGCACCAAGAGCCTCAAAACCCTTTAGATGAAGATCAATTGGCCGTGAACCAATAGCACAACCACCTGGTAATGCAACTTTGGCTTTTCCAAGTCTTGCCAAAAGTGGCCCCATGACAACAATTGAAGCTCGCATCTTTGAAACATAGTCAAATGGCGCTTCACTTGAAACTTTGTTGCTAGCATCAAATTCAATGGTGTTAGTTTCTTCATCAAAATCTACTGAAACATTCAAAAATTTTAATACTTGATTCATTGTGTATACATCTGAAAGTAAAGGTACGTTAGAAATGATAGTTTTCCCTTCGCTTGCCAAAATAGTAGCTGCCTGAATTGGCAACACCGCATTCTTAGCACCATCAATATGTACCGTTCCCCGTAATGGGTTTCCCCCATGAACAATAATCTTATCCAAAACCATAACCTCCCACAATTACTTATCACTTAAATAAAAAAACTAGATTCCTGATGTTGTCAATCAGTGAAAGAAAGAATGAACTCACCGTGTATCCTAATGCAATTGATAATAACACAATTAACAACTTACCTGGTAATGCGCGGATTGGTAAATACCTTTCAATGTGAATCTCATTAATGCTCCAAAATGCCAAGAATATGAAAAAAATATACATAAACAACGTAATTAACGATTGTAACCCGAACATTGACATTTCAGCGCCCCCAATTCTTAGTCCATATTACCATAAGTAACGGTCAAAGTCCTGATTTTTTAGCTTTTTTTGCAAATTATCTAGACCAAAATAAAAATCACACCCCAACGTTGAGATGTGACATTGATTTTTATTCAAATTGGGCATTGTACAACTTGGCATAATCGCCATTTTTCTTGATCAATTCGTCGTGAGTCCCTTGTTCAACAACTTTTCCATCATCCAAAACCACAATTTTATCAGCATTGTGAATAGTCGAAAGCCGGTGAGCAATTACTAAAGATGTTCTTTCTTGAAGTAACGTACTCATGGCATGTTGGATAGCCTTTTCAGACTCGTTATCTAAACTAGCAGTTGCCTCATCCATAATTACAATTTGAGCATCTTTAAGCAATGCCCTAGCAATTGAGACGCGCTGCTTTTGACCTCCAGATAGTTTAATCCCCCGCTCACCAATCTGAGTATCCATTCCATTCGGTAATGTCTTTATAAACTCATCAATATTGGCAAGCTTCGCCACTTGCCAAACCTGATCATCTGTTGCATTCGGCTTTCCATACACAATATTGTCTTTGATTGTTCCATCAACCATAAAGATATCTTGGCTAACAATGGAGATATTTTTCCTAAGCGATTGGATATTCAGTTTTTTAATCGGAACATCATCAAATAAAATATCTCCCGATTGAATATCATAAAGCCGGTCAATCAGTTTAGTAATTGTGGTCTTACCCGATCCAGAGTGACCAACTAGAGCTGTCATTTTACCATATTCGATGTCAAATGAGACCCCGTGTAACGTCGCATCATGAACACTTTCCTTGTGGGTCTCATCATAAGAAAACGAAACGTTATCAATTTTGACACCCTTTTTAAGTTCAGGAAATTCCACGGCATTTTGAGATTGCTTGATTGCTGGCTCGAGTTTCAATATCTCCGTAATTCTGCCATATGAAACTAGCGATTGTTGCAACTGATTAAGTAACATGGCAAATGATCTAATCGGATCTTGCAGCATACCGACATACGTAATGTAAGCAACCATTTGTCCAACCATTAAATCTTTATTGATAACAAAGTACGACCCTAAGAGTAGCACAATTGCTGTCCCTAAATAATTTACAAACGAAATTAGGGGCGAGAACATTGCTTGATTTTGTGCTGCCTGAATTAAGTTATTGCGGTTTTTGTCCGCCAGTCCTGCAAATCTATCCTCTTCAATCTGCTCACTGGTGTAGCTTTTAATTAGTGAGATTTCAGTTAAAGTGTTTTGCATCTGGTTTGACATCTGGGCCTGTGACAACCTTGCCTTGCGAAATGCGTTATGGATCCGGCTTCTGAAAATCCGATAAATCAAGAACATCAGTGGAAATGTAATTGTAACTGCCAATGCCATTTGCCAATTGACGATGAATATAAATATATAAACTCCGACAAAAGTGAACATCCCGCCAACCATAGACAACATATTTGCTGATATCAAACTTTGAAGGTTGCTAATGTCATTGGTTAGTCGGACCATCAGATCACCAGTCTTACTAGATTCAAAAAAATGGGTATCAAGCCCAAGAATGTAGTCGTACAAATCTGTCCGGAGCTCATAAATCGCTCCCTGGCTCATTATGCTCATGTAGTATGTGGAAAAATAATTGAGCACCCCCAAAAGCACTGCACTTAACATCAAAACACCGATTGATTCAAGTAAGTACTGCATATTACCTTGAGGAATTACCTTATCAATAATATTTTGAGTTATTTGCGGCAACACAAATTGGAGTCCAGTAATAAAGATAAGAACTACCACGTTGACAACCAATATTCCCCGTTTTTTTAATACCTTAGAGAACACAAACTTAAACATCTCCATCATGGAAACGTTGGTTTCTTCAGAATCTACTGCATCTTTTCTGTCAGTCATACTATCCCCCCCATTTCCAAAATCACACTGTTATTGTACCGATTAAAAAACAATTAACAAGTATATCGATTGAAAATAAAGACAATAAAAAAAGCCGAACCTAAATTCGACTTTTTTGCTACTTCTTAGCAGTATTAATTCGATTAACCGCTCTTCTAAGTGCAACTTGAGCTCTGAGAAGCGAGTCCTTGTCGTGAGCCTGTTGGGCTTCGGCAATTCTTTGCTCTGCACGTTTACGTGCGCTCTCAGCACGAGCAACATCGATGTCATCTGAGCATTCAGCACTATCAGCAACGATTGTAGCAGTATTATTGGAGAATTCCAAAAAACCACCATTCACAGCAATTGAATCTTCCTTATCATCGTATTTAACCCTAGTTTCATCTACGGCTAAAGTGGCAATGACGGGCAAGTGATTTGCCATGATACCTAGCTGACCTGCTTTGGTTGAAACAACCAGCATGTCTGCAGAATGATCATACACTTTTCCATCAGGAGTAACGATACTAACGGTAATAACTGAATTATCAGCCAATTAGAACCCCTCCTTAATTGCTTGCTGCTTTTTGCATCTTCTTAGCATTTTCAACAACGTCTTCGATTGGTCCGCAGTTACGGAATGCATCTTCAGGAACGTCATCGTACTTACCTTCAAGAATCTCCTTGAAGCCACGAACAGTTTCTGAAACTGGAACATATTTACCAGGAAGTCCAGTAAATTGTTCAGCAACAGAGAAACTTTGTGACAAGAAGAATTGAATTCTACGTGCACGGTTAACGATTGTCTTTTCATCATCAGACAATTCGTCCATACCAAGAATTGAGATAATATCTTGCAATTCACGGTAACGTTGCAACACGTGTTGAACTTCACTAGCAACTTCGTAATGTTCTTCACCAACAATTTGTGGATCCAAAGCACTTGAAGTTGATGCCAATGGGTCAACGGCTGGATAGATACCTTGTTGAGTCAAGGCACGTTCCAAGTTGGTTGTAGCATCCAAATGGGCGAAAGTAGTTGCAGGAGCAGGATCGGTATAATCATCGGCAGGCACATAAACAGCTTGGATAGATGTAATGGCACCTTTCTTCGTTGATGTAATCCGTTCTTGCAATTGTCCCATTTCAGTAGCCAAAGTTGGTTGGTAACCAACGGCAGAAGGAATCCGGCCAAGTAAGGCAGAAACTTCTGAACCAGCTTGAGTGAATCGGAAGATGTTATCGATGAACAATAGCACATCAGTACCTTCTTCATCACGGAAGTACTCTGCAAGTGTTAAACCAGTTAAGGCAACACGCATACGGGCACCAGGAGGTTCGTTCATTTGTCCATAAACCATCGCAGTTTTTTCAAGAACTCCTGAGCCTTTCATTTCAAAGTACATATCGTTACCTTCACGAGTTCTTTCACCAACACCTGTAAACACAGAAATACCATTGTGTCCTTGAGCAATGTTGTGAATCAACTCTTGAATAAGAACGGTTTTACCAACACCGGCACCACCGAACAATCCAACCTTACCACCACGAATGTATGGTTCAAGTAAGTCAATAACCTTAATTCCTGTTTCAAGAATTTCGGTTGATGGATTCAATTCATCATATTTTGGAGCTTCACGGTGAATTGGCCAACGCTTAGCGTCTGGGCCAAATTCTGGGCCACCATCAATTGGTTCACCAAGAACGTTGAAAACTCGACCAAGAGTTTCCTTACCAACCGGAACACTAATTGATGCTTCGGTATTTTCAACATCCATTCCACGACGTAAACCATCAGTTCCGTCCATGGCAATGGTTCTAACAACTCCGTCACCCAAGTTCAAAGCAACTTCGACAACTAATGTCTTTTCATCGCTTTCCTTGATGTTCAAAGCAGTGTTGATTTCAGGTAATTTATCGTCCAAGGAGAATTCAACGTCAACGACTGGTCCAATAACTTGTACAACTTTACCAGTACTCATGTTAGTTAATTCCTCCATCTAATTATTTCTATTGACTAAGAGCTTCCTGACCACCAGTAATTTCAGTGATTTCAGTAGTAATTGCAGCCTGACGAGCTCGGTTATATTGAAGCTCAAGTGCTGAGATCAAATCATCAGCATTATCGGATGCAGACTTCATAGCAGTGGCACTTGAGGCGTGCTCTGATGTCTTAGCATCCAAAATAGCTCCATAAACTAAACTTTCAGAATATTGAGGCAAAACTACATTCAAAACTTCTTTTTCTGATGGTTCAACATCATAAGCAGCAGATAACTGCTTAGTTTCAATATCTTGACTAGCTTCACTTTCAAAAGATTCACTGTCAATTGGGAGCATTTTTTCAGCTCTGAATTTAGATGTCAACCGGTTAACAAAGTGTTCGTAACAGACATAAAGTTCATCAAAAGCACCGTCATCATACATCTTAGTCGCAGTCTTAACAATTTCCCTAACTTCGTTAAAAGTTGGAACATCGCTTACACCACGGTATTCGTATGATACGTTTCTTCCCTGCTTCTTGTAGAAGTCAGCTCCATTACCACCAACGGCAAGGATTTGGAAGTTTTCTGAATTGCCACTATGTTTGTCAATGAACTGGTTTGTCTCTCTAATTACATTACTATTGTAGCTTCCAACCATTCCGCGATCAGAAGTAATAATCATGTAAGCAGTTCTCTTAGTTGAAGATTGATCATTATCAGCTGAATGACCAGAGGTTTTAGTCAATCCATCTAAAAAGTGAGATTGAGCTAAATGTAAAACTACCGATTTTACCTGGCTTGCGTATTGATCATAGCTAGTCGTGTGCTTTTGGATTTGGTTAAGCTTTGACTGCGAAACCATTTCCATGGCATTAGTGATTTGACGCGTCTTCTTAGTAGAAGTGATCCGATGTTTAACATCGTTTAACGAAGCACCCATGTAATCTCACCCTCCTTAACTAGTCATTTGATACAGCTTGAGATTGATCATTCTTTTGGGTTGGTTGGAAAGTTTGCTCGAAATCTTTAATAGCGGCATCCATGTCAGCTTCTTCTGGAAGTTGACCAGTTTTAGCAATGTTATCAAGCAAGTCTTTGTGTGATTGATCTAAGAAGTCGAACAATTCGCTTTGATAACGAAGAACGTCTTCAATTTCAATCTTGTCCAAGAAACCATGAGTCAATGCGTACAAAATAACAACTTGTTTTTCAACAGGAATTGGTGAGTGGATAGGTTGCTTTAGAACTTCAACAGTTCTAGCACCACGATCCAACTTAGCCTTTGTAGCATCATCAAGGTCAGAACCAAATTGAGCAAATGATTCCAATTCATGGTATGAAGCAAGGTCAAGACGTAATGTACCTGAAACCTTCTTCATTGCCTTGATTTGCGCATCTCCACCAACACGAGAAACAGAAGTTCCGGCATCAACGGCTGGACGGACACCAGAGTAGAAACTGTCAGCGTCCAAGAAAATCTGACCATCGGTAATAGAAATAACGTTGGTTGGAATATAAGCAGAAACGTCACCAGCTTGTGTCTGAACGATTGGTAAGGCGGTCATTGAACCTCCACCCAATTCGTCAGATAACTTAGCGGCACGTTCTAGCAAACGTGAATGAGTATAGAAAATATCACCAGGATATGCTTCACGTCCTGGAGGACGACGAAGAATAAGTGATAATTCACGGTATGCATCGGCTTGTTTTGATAAATCATCATAGATAATCAAAACGTGCTTACCCTTATGCATGAAGTACTCACCCATAGTGGCACCAGCATAAGGTGCGATGTATAGAAGTGATGCTGGTTCAGAAGGACCGGCATTAACAACAATGGTGTAATCCATTGCGCCATACTTTTCAAGTGTACTTACTGATGAACGAACAGTTGATGCTTTTTGTCCGATAGCAACGTAAATACAAATCATATTTTGATCTTTTTGGTTCAAGATCGTATCAATAGCAATTGATGTTTTACCGGTTTTACGGTCACCGATGATTAACTCACGTTGACCACGACCAATAGGAATCAGTGAATCGATGGCTTTCATACCGGTTTGTAAAGGCTCAGAAACTGATTGACGTTCCATAACACCTGGAGCTTTACGCTCAATAGGCATGTGTCCGTCTGCCTTAATATCCCCTTTACCATCAACTGGTTCACCGATTGAATTAACAACCCGACCAATTAATTCGTCCCCAACGGGAACTTCCATGATTCGACCAGTTCTTTTAACGGAATCGCCTTCGCGAATATTGGTATCATCACCCAAAATAGTAATACCAACATCGTTGGCTTCCAAGTTTTGAACCATTCCGAAAATTCCTTGGCCGAAGTCGAGCAACTCTCCTGACAACGCATTTTGAAGTCCGTGAGCACGCGCAATACCATCACCAACATAAGTAACGATACCTGTTTCTTGAACGTCGAGCTCATTGTTATAGCCCTCTAATTGTTGTTTGATAAGAGCACTGATTTCCTCAGCTTTAATGCTCATAAATTTCACCTCTTTAAAATAGATATCGCTAGTTTAGTAACAATTCTTTAACTTTTTCGATTCGAGCTTTAACACTGCCATCGATTAACATATCTTCAGAACGTAAAACAATTCCACCGATAATGCTGTCATCAACTTTAGTGTCCAAAACAACCTTTTTAGCTCCAACTCTTTTAGCAAAGGCATCAGCAATCTTAGATTGTTGATCTGAATCCAGTTCAGTGGCTGACGTAACGTCTGCATGAACAATTGAATTCTCCTTGTTATAAAGTTTTTCAAACTCGTCAACAATGGTAGTGACTTCATCATATCGTTGATATTCTTCAATCAAATTAAATAGGTTGATCAAAAAATCAGACCCATTTTCCAAAATTGGCTTAAGCAATGATTGCTTTTGGTCAGCATTTGTTTGACTACTTTCCAAGATCGATGCTAATGAAGGGTTCTCTTTAAAAATTTGGCGAACTGAAACAAGTTCAGAATATTCTTCATCTAACTTGCCTTGTTCTTTGAGAACTTCCAACATTGCTTTTGCATATTTCTTTGCGGAAGTTATATTATCTGTCATTTGGCTTTCCCAACCCTTCAATATAAGAATCAACGAGAGTCTTTTGGTCGTCAGCGTTTAATTCTTTAGAAATGATCTTGGAAGCAATTTCAACTGATAAACTTGCCACATCTTTCTTAGAGTTTGCCAATGCTTCTTGCCGTTGTCGTTCGATATCTTGTTCAGCGGCACTCTTAAGGTTTGAGGCATCTTGACGAGCATCATCAATGATCTGGTCGCGTTGCTTTTGACCTGAGTCCTTAGCTTGACTGATAATTCCACTTGCTTCTTCACGAGTGTTTTGAAGTTCTGCTTGACGCTTACCGGCCAAATCAGCAGCTTCTGCACGTGACTTTTCAGCAGAATCAATATCATTTGCAATTTTATCTGAACGATCTTGCATCATCTTAGTAAGTGGTTTCCAAGCAACAATCTTGATTAACCACATTAAGATAAGAAAACTGATCATGATAAAAAGCATATCACCAACGTACAACTGTGTTCCAACTACAGAATACGAAAACATTTATTGGCACCTCCTTCTGAAATAATATTAAACGTCACTACTTGTTCATAACCAACAAAGCGACAACGAAGGCGATGATAGGCATAGCTTCAACCAAACCTACACCGATAAACATGTTCGTACGTAATTGACCTGAAAGTTCTGGCTGACGAGCCATACCATCCAACATTTTTGAAATAATAAGACCGTTACCAACACCAGCACCAATAGCGGCACCAGCCATAGCAATACCTGCAGCGATTGCTCCCATAATTAATAATCCTCCTTAGATTTCTATTCCTCAATTTCAATTTTACGAGAAATATAAACAGTTGATAATGTTACAAAGATAAAGGCTTGAATACATCCGATAAATACAGAGAAACCTTGCCAAGCCAATTCGAGTGGTAAACTAACAACCCACATTAGTGGACCGCCCTTTACCGCCATACCGGAAATCAGCGTTAATAGCATTTCACCGGCATAGATGTTACCGAATAGTCGTAATCCCAAGGTCAAGAAATTGGTGAACTCCTCGAAGATGTTAACGATAATAAACGGCGTAAATGGTTTAAGATAGTTTGAAAAATGTTGCTTGTATCCTAGAACCTTAATCCCCATAAATTGGGCAAAGGTCAAAGTTAACAGCGAAAGTGTCAGCGTAATCACTGGATCCGCAGTCGGACTTTTGACGTATGTAACTCCAGATACATCAACGTGTATGAACAATCCAAGTTGGTTAGAAACCAAGATGAACATGAACAGCGTGAATGCCCAAAGTCCCAAGTCTTTGCTCATTTCGCCAGGAATGGATCCTTTAACGATTCCGTTCGTAAAGTCAATAGCATACTCGAGAACGTTTTGACCCTTTCCAGGTTTAAGGCTTAAATGTCTAGACAAACCAAAAACTATCCCAAGCACAATAAGAAATGCAATTAATATGGAAATCATGTTTCCAACATTAAACGTCAATCCTAAAAGTTGAAAGGTAGAAGTAGGTTGTCCCACATAGTCTCACCTCTTTCCATGACAAAGTCTACGCAATGTGTATCTAACTGGTCATTGGTCGGGAAGACATCTTATACCAAAGTTAAATTTGCGATGGTAATGGACGAATATGATTGCGTCCAAATACAATTGAAATCATACCACCAAATAAAACAAAATTCAAAATAATATTTAAGTTTAAAAACGGTCTAGATTACCGTTATAAAAACAATTTAGGATAACTAAACGAAAAGAAATAACAAAAAAAGAGGCAAATATAATTGCCCCTTTAAAATCAATAATTATTTAGTCCCAAAAAGTCGGTCCCCAGCATCCCCCAGACCAGGAATAATGTAACCATCTTCGTTTAAATGATCATCCAATGCAGCGGTATAAATATCCACATCAGGATGAGCATCTTGAAGAGCTTTAACTCCTTCAGGAGCAGAAACCAGGCAAACAAACTTAATGTTGCTTGCGCCACGCTTCTTTAAAGCATCCATAGCCATGATGGCTGAACCACCAGTAGCTAACATTGGGTCAACAACGAACACTTGTCGTTGTTCGATATCAGAAGGTAGCTTTACAAAGTATTCGTGTGGCTCTAAAGTTTCTTCATCACGATACATACCAATGTGACCAACCTTAGCAGCAGGAATCAAATCTAAAATTCCATCGACCATACCAATTCCGGCACGAAGAATGGGAACAACTGCCACCTTTTTACCAGAAATTTGCTTAGCGTGAGCAACGGCGACTGGAGTTTGCACATCGACATCTTCTAAAGGCATGTCTCGAGAAACTTCAAAAGCCATCAAAGTGGCAATTTCGTTGACGATTTGACGAAAGTCCTTTGTCCCACAATCCTTATTTCTAATCATTGTTAATTTATGTTGGATCAACGGATGATCCATAACTTGAAACTTACCCAAAGCATTCCACTCCTTTTTTCTTCCAAACAATTGTATCACATTCCCCGCTAACTGTTGAGATAAGTTCTGTGTAATTGCCCAATTCTAATTTTGCTAATAGAAAACAAAAAAGAAAGGCTTAAACAGAGCGTTTAAGTCTTCCTCAAAGTTTTTTTAAATTAAGAAATAACGACCATTAATCTAATGGATGTTTGTCAGTTAATGCCCGCACTTGCTTGGCAACATCATTTAAGTTGTCATCGTTATCAGGATCTGAAATGACTTGTAAAATCAACTTGGCTACTTGACGACAATCCTCTTCATCAAATCCCCTAGTTGTAACTGCGGGAGTTCCGAGTCTCAGACCACTAGTTTTCGAAGGTGGCAATGGATCGTTAGGAATTCCTTCTTTGTTGGTAGTGATATGAACTTTATCCAAAGTGTCTTGTAACTCTGCACCATTCATTCCACAATTTGATAAGTTAAGGGTCATCAAATGGTTGTCAGTTCCCCCAGTTAATACAGAAACTGTATCTGATTCTTGGAAAACTTCTGCCATTGCTTGAGCGTTTTTAATAATTTGTTTGGCGTAATCTTTAAATTCTGGTTGTAAATCTTCATAGAATGCTGCTGCTTTACCAGCAATCACATGCTCCAATGGTCCTCCTTGGCTTCCTGGGAATACAGCAGAATTTAGTTTCTTTGCAAATTCTTGCTTGGCTAAAATCATTCCCCCACGAGGGCCACGAAGTGTCTTATGAGTAGTTGTGGTAACAACGTCAGCATACTCAACTGGATTTGGATGCAAGCCTGCAGCAACCAATCCAGCAATGTGAGCCATATCAACCATGAAGTAAGCACCAACAGAATCAGCAATGTCTCTAAAACGTTGCCAATCAATAATTCTACTGTATGCTGACGCACCAGCAATAATTAATTTAGGTTGAATTTCCTTTGCTTGTTTTTCAATGGCATCATAGTCAAGTAATTGAGTTTCTGGGTCAAGTTCATAGGAATGCGCATCATATAGCTTGCCTGAAAAGCTAACTTTAGCACCATGAGTTAAATGACCACCAGCATCCAAGCCCATTCCCAAGATTGTGTCACCTGGTTTAAGCAGTGCGGCGTAAGTAGCTTGGTTTGCCTGTGAGCCAGAGTGTGGTTGCACGTTAGCGTATTCAGCACCAAACAGTTCTTTAGCCCGATCAATTGCTAACTGCTCAACAACATCGATGTACTCACAACCACCATAATAACGACGACCCGGATAACCTTCTGCATATTTGTTAGTTAATACAGAACCCTGGGCGGCACGAACGGCGTTAGAAACAATGTTTTCTGAGGCAATCAATTCAATGTTATGTTCTTGACGATCCTCTTCATGACCAATTGCATCCCATAACGCGTGATCCTTTGCTTTGTAATCGTAATTCAACCTACAACACCTCGCAAATATATTTGAAGCTCCAAGTAAGAAGCGACAATTAAATTATAACTGCTTAAAATGCATTTGCCCAGCTGATTTATTCAATCGATTCATGTATGCCTCGCCAAGCCCAGACGGCTCAACGCCTTGAGTGAAAATAATTTTATATTGTGGATTTTCATCAAAATCTCGAAGCTCACGAAACAGGTTATGACTGGCATCGTTCACGTTTTCGCCTAGTGAAATAAGCTGAACGTTCGGATTCCAATCAACGGATTTTAACACGTTTGAAAATGCCATTACGCCAATCGGATCCGTAGGATGATTCCTTTTTATCCAATTATTCACTTCTTGCCAATCGTCATCTGGATCAACAATATAAACCTGTGCATTAGGAGCATAGTGCTTATATTTCATCCCTGGAGCCTTAGGAACTTCAGTTGCTCCAACATGATGTCGTTCATCATCAACAGGAACGCCGATGATTTCCTCAATCTCTTCCTTGGTCACAGCACCAGGGCGTAAAATAGCGGGTTGCTTAGTTGACAGATCAAGCACTGTCGACTCCACTCCCACCTCAGTTGGGCCGTCATCCATTATTGCCGCAATTTTTCCGTGCAAATCATGATAAACGTGCTGAGCAGTTGTTGGACTGGGTTTACCAGATGTGTTGGCAGATGGTCCGACCATCGGTTTACCGGAAATTCTAATCAAATCCAGTGTAGTTTGATTTCTCGGGCATCTAAAAGCGGCAGTATCCAACCCACCAGTGACAGCGGTAGACAATGCATTTGGCTTTAGTTTAAAAATCATGGTCAATGAACCGGGCCAAAACTTTGCCATAAGCTTTTTAGCAGAATCACTCAATGGCTGGACGTACTTTTCAACCGTGGCAACGTCAGCAACGTGCACTATCAACGGGTTATCACTCGGACGACCTTTAGCCTGATACACTTGCTTAACAGCTGACTCGTTGGTGGCATCAGCGCCCAAACCATAAACAGTCTCAGTAGGGAATGAAACTAACTGACCTTCATTAATTAGTTTGGCAGCCTCATTAACTTGGGTTGGTTTTAAAATTTTTGTTTCCATATTAATACCTCACTTTGCTACTTTTATCATTCGCTGGTTTCCAGCAACGTCGTGCCGGGCAGTTACCGAAAGTTCAGGGTTTGCAGCAACAAACAGATCAATAACTGATTGCTGCTGTTGATACCCAATTTCGAAAAACGCTTGTCCATTTTGGAGTAAGCGAGTACTTAACCCCGCTGCAATCCGTTTATAGATTGCCAACCCATCATCTTCTGCAAATAATGCCAGATGGGGTTCATGGGTAATTACACTTTCACCCATTACACCCCGCTCGGATTCAGAAATGTAGGGAGGATTACTAACTATGACGTCATATTCTTCACTGATGTTTGAAAACACGTCGCTCTCAATAAATTGCACGTTTAGTCCCAACTTGTTTGCGTTTCTTTGGGCGACACGAAGTGCTGAAACAGAAATGTCAGATGCTGACACATTAAACTCGGGGCGGTTTTGTTTAACTGCCAAAGCAATTGCTCCACTCCCCGTGCCAATATCCAACACCTTAAGGGGTTCGTTTGACCGACTTTCAGTGTTTTCTAGCACCCAGTCAACCGGCTCTTCGGTTTCCACCCTAGGGATTAGCACGTCTGGTGTAACCTCAAGGGACATTCCGTAAAAATCAGCCTTGCCAATAGCATACTGTGGTGGCGTGCCTGCCACAATTTCATTGACCACATTTTCAAACAGCTGTAAGTCCGCAGCAGGCATCTCTGCCTGATTATTAATTAACAGTTGAACCTTTGAGAGATTGAGCAAATGGGTCATAATGAAGTCAACGTCCGCTAATGTATTAAATTCAGGATTTGCTTTTAAAGCAAAAGAAGCCCATTTACGGGCTTCAAAGTAAGTCTTACTCATTATTTAAATTCTCTAGTTTCTTAGCTTGATCAGAAACAATTAGTGCATCAATAACATCATCCAGCTCGCCATTCATAATTCGATCCAACTTATTTAAAGTCAAACCAATTCTATGATCCGTAACTCGGTTTTGCGGGAAGTTATATGTTCTGATACGTTCAGACCGGTCACCGGTACCGACAGCAGATTTACGCTCAGCATTATACTGATCTTTTTCTTGTTGTGCATAGTAATCGTAAACCCGCGCCTTTAAAATCTTCATTGCTTTAGCACGGTTCTGTTGTTGTGAACGTTCATCCTGCATAGCAACCACGATTCCGGTTGGCAAGTGGGTCATCCGGACGGCCGATGAAGTCTTGTTAATATGCTGACCACCAGCACCTGATGAACGGTACACATCAGTTTTGATGTCTTTTGGATCGATGTCAATATCGACGTCTTCTTCTTCTGGCATCACCCCAACTGTCGCAGTTGAAGTGTGAACCCGGCCAGCAGATTCAGTAACTGGAATTCTTTGGACCCGGTGGGCACCATTCTCATACTTAAGCTTTGAATAAACCTTATTTCCGGTAATCATAAGAACGATTTCCTTAAATCCACCGACTTCTGTGTCAGCTTCATCTACGATTTCAACGTTCCAGCCTTGCTTTTCTGCGTACTTAGAATACATATTGAAAAGGTCTGCAGCAAACAAACTACCTTCATCACCACCGGCAGCCCCATGAATTTCCATGATGATGTTTTTATCATCGTTAGGGTCCTTAGGGAGTAACAACACTTTTAGTTGTTCTTCAAGGTCTTCTTTTTGTGACTTAAGGTCGGAAATTTCGTCCTTAACCATTGTTTCTAATTCAGGATCGTCGATTTTTCCTCTAAGCATTTCTTCGTCATCGTCCAACTGTCCAGAAACACTTTTGTACTTGTTAAAGGTAGAAACTGTATCCCGAAGGTCAGCTTCTTCCTTTGATAGTTTCATAAATTTTTGGGTATCAGCGATAACTTCAGGATCACTAATCAGTTCATTTAACTCGTCATAGCGGTCAACGACTGCTTGTAACTTATCAAAAATTTCGTCCATTAAATATCTTCCTCACTTCGTTGCTTTACCGGTGGATTATAGTAATGCTTTCGGCACACTGGGTAGTATGATTCATTTCCACCCATTTGAATTTGTTCGCCCTCATAAACGGGCTCACCATCATGAAATCTAAGGTTCATGATAGCTTTTTTACCACAGAACCAACAAATCGTCTTCATTTCTTCAATCTTGTCAGCGTATATCAACAAGGCCTCAGAACCTTCAAACAGATGATTTTGAAAATCATTCTTTAGTCCGAAGGCGATAACCGGAATGTTTAACTCGTCGACGATTTTTGCTAATTCAAACACGTGCTTCTTCTTTAGAAATTGGGCTTCATCGATCAACACACAACTTGCGTCAGGGTCAATCTTTTGTACCTGCTCAAACACATCTGTGTCATCAGTGATTGGGTAAGCAGCGCGTTCGAGTCCAATTCGTGATTCGATCATTCCGTGCTTTTCACGGGTATCAACCGCACTGGTCATAATAACTACACTTTTATTTTGTTCTTCATAATTATGGGCGACTTTGATAATTTCAATTGTCTTACCACTGTTCATTGCCCCATAACGGTAAAAAAGTTGTGCCACGTCTATTCCACCCTTTTTTCCACAGTTTCCATTCCATTATACAGAATTCCACCCAAAATATCGATAGTAACTGGAAATCAGTTTAGAAACTCTTACCAAATGGTTAAATGTAATGATTATTTACCACTAAATTATGTTCGTATGCTAAACTTAAGTCTTGAATTAAAAGTACTCTATTGTTCAAAGGAGCAATCAAAAATGTCATTAAAAAGTTCATTAGCAAAGGCTGCAGGAAAATCATCTTACTGGTTTCTGCACACATTCTTAAAGGGCGGTAGTTCACTTCCAGGAAAAATCACTACCAAAATCGATCCAGATATTCTGGAAACTCTGGGTCGTGACTACGACGTGATCATGATTACTGGTACCAATGGTAAAACATTGACCACTGCTCTCACAGTTCAAGTATTGAAGCAAAAATACGAAAACATCTTGACCAACCCTTCTGGTTCCAACATGGAACAAGGAATCGTCACGACTTTTTTACGAGCTAAAAAATCTCGTAACCAGCGTCCGCTCGCTGTGTTGGAAGTTGACGAAGCTAATATCGTTAAGATTACTAAGTACATCAAACCAAAGGCGTTTGTCTTTACAAATATTTTCCGTGATCAAATGGATCGCTATGGAGAAATTTACACCACTTACCAAAAGATCCTTAACGGAGTTGCTTTAGCACCCAACGCCACGATTATTGCTAATGGAGACGCACCGATTTTCCATAGTAAACAGTTACCAAATCCAATGGTCTATTATGGTTTTGATGACCAAGAAGAAAGTGACATCAAAGCATCCCCAAACACTGACGGTGTCCTTTGCCCAAACTGTCAGCATATCTTGCACTATAAATTCATTAGCTACTCTAACTTGGGCAAGTACTTCTGTCCTAATTGTGGATACTCACGCCCAGAACTTAATTTTGCACTAAATAAACGCATCGAGCTCACACCAAAGTCATCAACGTTTGAAATCGATGGTGAACAAATTAAAATTGGTATCGGTGGCGTCTACAATATCTACAACGCCCTGGCCGCTTATTCAGTTGGTCGGTTCATGGGAGTGTCTCCTGCTCAAACCAGAAAAGCGTTTGAACAAGACGAACACATCTTTGGTCGTCAAGAAGAAATCAACGTTAATGGTAAGGAAGTTACCTTGATTTTGGTTAAAAATCCGGTCGGTCTTAACCAAGTTATCGACATGATTTCAACCGATAAAGACGAATTTTCATTTATCGGCCTTCTAAACGCAAACTATGCTGACGGAATTGATACTAGCTGGATTTGGGATGGTGACTTCGAACGCCTACCTAAGATGAATATCAAACAGTTCATTACTGGTGGAGAACGTTACAAAGATATCACTTATCGCCTTCAAGTTGCTGGAGTCGACCCTGCTAAACATTTAGTAGAGCCTGACTTGGACAAGGTAGTGGAGATGATTAATGACACCCCAACAAAAAAGGTGTATATTCTAGCAACGTATACAGCAATGTTAAGCTTGCGAAAGACTTTCGCAGCTAAGGGTTACATTAAGGGAGGAATGGACTAATGAGTTACTCACTTAAGGTCTGTCATCTGTACGGAGATTTGATGAACACCTACGGAGATATCGGTAATATTTTGGTTCTAAAGCACCTTGCAGAGCAAATGGGTGTGGAATTGGAATCTGAAGTTATCAGCCTTGATCAAGAGTTTAATAAGGATAAGTACGATATCGTCATCTTTGGTGGTGGTCAAGATTTCGAGCAATCAATCATTTCAAAAGATATTCAAAACAAAAAAGCTGCCCTAACCGACTTCATCGAAGATGATGGCTCAATGGTCGCCATCTGCGGGGGCTATCAGTTACTTGGTCACTACTACATCGGTGCAAACGGCGAGAAGCTTGAAGGTATCGGTGCACTTGACCATTACACAAAGAAACAAGAAAATAACCGGTTTATCGGTAATGTCTTAATTGAGAACAAAGAAACCGGCGAGAAGTACCGCGGATTTGAAAACCACCAAGGAATTACGTTCTTAGGTGAAGGCGAACGACCACTAGGTAACGTACTTGAAGGATATGGTAATAACGGCGAGGATAAGACCGAAGGTGCAATTTATAAAAACGTATACTGCACATACTTCCACGGCCCAATTTTGGCTAGAAATAACCAAATTGCTAAGCATGTCCTAATGAACGCTTTAACTCGAAAATATCCAAACGAAGATTTAACTCAACAAAAGGAATTACAGGTTTCAGAAACCTTTTAATATCCAAAAAGCGTCTACAGGAGTTTTTCCTGTAGACGCCTTTTTTATTTATTTGACTCTGCCATAAACGTATGAATCAATTCGCTGCGATACTTTAAAAATGGTTCCCCATTGACCTGTGGATGAACCCGATTTGAAAGGTAAACTAATCCTCGATGATTATGGCGATCCACAATCAATAGCGTACCGGTGTACCCAGTATGGAGAATAATCGGCTGATCATCATACTTAGTAAGAACCCAGCCAAAAGAACGGATCCCAATCTGGGTTGGCGTCTGGTCAACAAATAGTGAGCCTAAGCATTCATCGCTTAGAACCGCTCTTGTTAGTTCGCGATTTTCTCCCAAAATGAATCGCAAGAATTTGGCAAGATCGAGCTGAGTCGAAAATAAGCCGGCCGCCCCACTGTCCTCTTGCAGTACCTGTGTTTTAGGATCATGAACAGTCCCTCTCAATAATCCTTTTCCTGGAACAATCTGAGTTGGCACCACACGGGAAATATCGCGGGGAGCAAACGTTGTCTCCGTTAAACCTAACGGCTCGAGCACGCGCTCTTTGATCAATTGATGAATTGGCTTTCCCAATATTTTTGATGCTATCCAACCCAGGAACAAGAAATTAGTATCTTGATATCTTAGTACCTGAGAGCGCTTGTCTCCTGAACTAAGTCCCAATTCTGCTTTAATCAACTGGTTTTTAGGCAATTCATTTCGATGCGGTATGTACCCGACAATATCTGAGGTATGCGTTAATAAGTTTCTAATTGTCACTTCTGGAGACTTCCATTCAGGTAAGTATTTTGAAATTGAGTCATCCACATTAATTTTATGTTCATTGATTAATTGTAAAATCACGTTCGTAGTTCCCACAACTTTTGTCAACGAAGCCAAATCATATGTTTCGTTATCTTGGAGTAATTGTCTTTCAGGGGTCAACTCTTGAAAACCCAAATGTTCATCAATTTGATCAGTACCATCAATGATGCTATAACTTGCTCCCGGAACGATGCCTTTATGTACCCCGTCTTCAATTTTGGCGATTGTTTTTGAAAAATTCATCACTCATCAACTCTTATCTTTATATTGTTACTATAATACACCACCAAGCGTTCATCAGCGCCAAATTTCTGGTACACTATAAGCAGAAATGCTTTACGGAGGCCTTAAAAATGGCAAGTAATTCAGACACAATCTTTCATGTACTTAACTACATAAAAACACACCCAGATAAAGTTATTCCTGGAGAACCTAAATATAAGAACGTTGTTTCAATTTTCTTAGATGACAAAACCAAAGTTGGCAATCCAGAAATCTATTTTCCCGACCAAAAACTGGCCGTTAACAGAATGACAGAGGACTTTATCGCCAAAAACGGTGACCTACTTGATTTCTTTCACAACCAGACCAACGTTCGGGATCAAAACTACCACACTCTCTGGGTCACTAGTGGTCATTTAGTCAACAAACACAAATACCTAGTCGACCTATCATTTGAATAAACGAAACGGGGAAATATAATGGGAGTTCAACTGCTAGATGTCATTACTAAGTTAGCTTCATACGCCATGGTTGTTTGTTTTGGCCTGTTTGCGTATTACAAAATCACCGGTAAAAAAACTAAGGTTCATTACGGGTGGTATACCCTAATTTCTTTGTTAATCATGGTAATCTCTGGGACAGCATTCTTTTTAACCCCTCAAGGGCAAAGAATTTTAAGGACGGGGAATACAACTGATACCGTACTTTCTGCCCCTGCTAAGAAAAAAGTGGTTAGCAAGGATCCAAAAGTCGCAGTGAACAAGGTTTTTCATGCCACAAACAATCTAATTTTTAACCATCATGTTCAAACAAGAATTACTGGCAATCACCTAATAATTAAAGTGGCTGACTCAAAGGATACTAAGGGATCTCTAAAATTGGTAACTGCTGAAGTTCTAACTACTCTAAAGCAGACAAATCTAAAGGGTATTCATCAAATTTCGTTCAAATATACTACTCTCAAGGGACAACAAAGAATTGCTTACAAAATTTCCTCTAACACCCTAAAAAATAAACTACCGGCAAAAATAACTGTTGGCCATCTAAATCCCTTTTTAATTAAGTCTTAAGGATTTAGGTAACCAGGTCGAAAATATTGGCATTTCTTGCTACAATGTAAGTTGCATACAACTTACAGGGGATAATACGAAATCAACGGGACTGGGAACACTGTTGATGGTGCTTGGGAGGCAACACAGAATGAACCTACATAAAAAATCACTTCAAGCCATACTGCTTGCTTCGTTGGGATTTTCAGTAATCACAATTCATCAAGTAATTGCTGGTAACGATAGTTTTGCCAAACAACGTGTCAAAGTTGTTTCGAAGCATAAATTGACACCCGCAAGCTACAAAATCAATCGGCAAAAGGCAAAAAAAGGTTATGCATATAGTGCCAAGCTTGCGACAAAAAAGTTCAAGCTAGCAAATTACCCCAAAACAAGTTTCCGGGCTACATATAAAGAAACTTTATCAGTTAACGGGAAAAAACGAGTTTATTACTATATTAAAAGTACGAATATTAAAAAAAGTGTCGCTGGTTGGGTATGGCATTCATACCTTACAAAATCTAGCTCCGCTAAACGAATATCAATTACCTCTAAGAAGTCACTCGAATCATTGATTAAATCCGCTCCAGACTTACAACCAACTTCTACGATTCGATCACTACCTAACTCAATTTATGACAAGTATCGCTCAGTTTTCAACAAAGAATATAACGTTGGTAACTTCTCTGATGGAGGTACATTTGATCACCATACTGCTGTAATCTACGTAACAGATTCTGACTTAGTTCAGGCTGTTTCTTATGCCAT